>JACDEY010000061.1 GCA_013816105.1 Actinomycetota bacterium | reverse complement strand
CTCCCACGGGCGGCCGGGTGGCCTCGCCCCGGAGCGCGCGCTCGACGCGGTCCGAGCGAAGGCGCCAGCGGACCTCGAAGCGGTCGCTTCGATCGCCACGGTTCAGACGGTCGGTCATCTCCCCGTAGAAGGCGGGAAGCAACCGCACGGCATCGGCGCCGAGCTTCACGAGATTGAACCGGGCGTTGCGAGCCACGAGCGGGTCATAGGTCCACCGAACCTCCTCGATACCGTGGTCCAGGCAGACGGCGCGTTGGGCCAGCTTGAGCGCGAAGCCAACGCCACGAGATCGCCAGGGGGGGAGCACGGCGAGCATATGAGAGTGGACGTGGAGGTCCGGGTCGAGGCCGGCGAAGCCGAACACGAAGCCGACGAAACGGTCCCCCTCCTCGGCCCCGATGAGGGTGGTTCCGGCGTGCTGAAAGGCCCTGATCAGTTCCCGGGGCAGGACCTGCTCGCCCCACACGGAATCGATGACGCGGCGCGCCCGATCGGCGTCATCGAGGTCTTCGAGGGGCCGAAGAGCGACGCCGGCCCGGCCGGCTGCGTCCAGCGCAACGCGCCAGTGCGGAGCGTCGGCGCTCATGCCGCCGACCGACGGGGGTTCGGGCCTATCCCCCCTGCGGGGGCGGGAGCTCCTGCCAGTCGTTGTCGTCCAGGCCACCGCGGCGACGCTTGAAGAACGACACGACGGCACCGACGAGTCCTGCGATGGCGGCGAAGAGGAAGAACTTCTTCAGCTTCCCGCCCTTCTCATCACCCATGTTTCCCTCCTTGGAAAGTGTTCGGTGGGCCTGGATGGACTCGAACCATCGACCTCACCCTTATCAGGGGTGCGCTCTAACCGCCTGAGCTACAGGCCCTCGGCGTGGTGCCAAGGGCGGGACCGAGGCTCGGGGCAAGCCTACCCGCGGGCTTCGAGGGGTGTCAATGGCGCGACAGCGGACGCCTTCGTCGGATCACCGCCGTTCGGCAAGGGTCACCGAGATGCCCCCTACCACGTCCGATACCAGATTATACAGCAACGCCACGAGCCAGTTGACGAGCGACCAGAGCACGACGCCCACGGTTCCCACGAGAAACAGACGGGAGAAGATCCAGAAACCGTTGAACTGGAAGCCAGTCTCCTCGTCCCCGAATGCGAGGGTGACCATGAGTTGAGAGAGCGAGTCGAGGACACCGGTCAGGCCGAGCACCCAGTAGAGCAGGAGCATGGCCACCACGAAGATCATCATGAGACAGAAGTAGAAGAGCAGGGAGAACTTCAGGACCGACCACGGCTCGAGCCGCCGGATCACGACGCGCGCGCGCCGACCGCTCGCTCGCCCGTCCTCGGTGGCCGGCCTCACCTTCGGGGCCCTGACCGCTGTCCTCATGCTTCAGCTCCTGCGGACACAACGTGCCAAGATACCCATCCGGGCGGCGCCGTCACACACCGGCGCCGGGGGGATCACTCCATCTGCATGATCACCGGAGCAACGGCGACGACCGATCGACCCTTGCCGAGGCGCATGACCCGTACTCCCTGAGTGGCGCGGCCCGCCTTGCGCACCTGTGATGCCGGGACGCGGATCACGACCCCGTCGTTCGCGATGACGAGGATGTCCTGCTCCTTCGAGATGGGGAACGCACCAGCGAGGACCCCCACCCTGTCGGTCAACATGGCGGTCTTCACCCCGAGCCCGCCGCGTCCCTTCTTCTGGTACTCCTCGAAGGGGGTGCGCTTACCGAACCCGTTGTTCGTGACGGTGAGGAGCCCGTCGCCCTGGCTCGTCGCGACCATAGCGATGACCTCGTCTCCCTGACGGAGCCTCATCCCGATCACGCCCGCGGTCTGGCGGCCTGTAGGGCGGACGCCCGCCTCGGAGAACCGTGTGGCCTGGGCCTGCCGTGACACCAGCAGAATGTCGTCCTTCCCGTCCGAGAGGATCGTTCCGATGAGCTCGTCGCCATGCTTCAGGTTGATGGCGGCGAGCCCCGTTCGGGGCGAGGCGTACTCGGCGAGAGACGTCTTCTTCACCATGCCCTTCTTCGTCGCAAAGACCAGGAACTTGCCGGCCGTGTACTCCTTCGTGTCGATGACGGAGGCGATCCGCTCGTCGGGTCCGAGCGTCATGCCGGGGACGTTGGCCACGTAGATTCCCCGCCCCGTCCGGGACCCCTCCGGCACCTCGTGGACCTTCGCGCGATAGACCTTGCCGCGGTTCGTGAAGAACAGGAGGTAGTCGTGGGTGGTGGTCGTGAAGACCTGGGAGATGATGTCGTCGGCCTTGAGGTTCGCGCCGATCACGCCGCGGCCCCCGCGGCCCTGGCGCCGGTAGGTCTCGATCGGCAGGCGCTTCACGTAACCGGCGCGCGAGACAGTGATGATGACGTCCTGCTCCTGGATGAGGTCCTGTATGTCGATGTCACCGAAGTCGGTGCGGATCTCGGTACGGCGCGGATCGGAGAAGCGCTTGCGAACGGCGAGGAGCTCGTCCTTCACGACCCCCAGCAAAGCCACGGCATCGGCGAGGAGCGCCTTCAGCCGCTCGATGGAAGCGAGCAGCTCCCGGTGCTCGTCCTCGAGCTTCCGTCGCTCCAGGCGGGTGAGGCGACGAAGGGGCATGTCCAGGATGTAGTTCGCCTGGACCTCCGACAGCTCGAACGTGCGCATGAGCTTGCGACGCGCCTCGTCCGCGTCCTTGGAGGCACGGATTATGCGGATGACCTCGTCGATGTTGGTTAGGGCGATCAAAAGCCCCTGGACGATGTGGTCGCGTTCCTCTGCCTTGCGGAGCTCGAATCGCGTGCGCCGGCGCACCACCTCGACCTGGTGCTCGATGTAGTGGCGGATGACCTGGGCGAGGTTGAGCGTCCGCGGCACACCGTCGACGAGGGCCAGCATGATGACGCCGAAGTTCTCCTGAAGCTGGGTGTGCTTGTACAGCTGGTTCAGCACCACGTGCGGGTTGGCCGAGCGGCGGAGGTCGATGACCAGGCGCATGCCGCCGCGCCCGCTGGACTCGTCCTTCAGATCGGCGATGTCGGTGATCTTGCGCGCCTGGACGAGATGAGCGATCTTCTCCGCGAGCCGGGCCTTGTTGACCATGTACGGCAGCTCGGTCACGACCAGCCGCTGACGTCCCTGGCGGCCTTCCTCGATCAGCACGCGGGAGCGCATCCGAATGGATCCGCGTCCGGTCTCATACGCGTCCCTGATCCCGTCCCGGCCCATGATGATGCCGGCCGTCGGGAAGTCGGGCCCCTTGATCTTGCGCATCAGGTCCTTGACCGAGATCTCGGGGTCCTCGATGGAGGCGATGACGCCGTCGATGACCTCGCCGAGGTTGTGCGGCGGGACGTTCGTGGCCATGCCGACGGCGATTCCCTGTGACCCGTTGACGAGGAGGTTCGGGAACCTCGCCGGCAGGACCACCGGCTGCACCTCGTACCCGTCGAAGTTCGGCTCGAAGTCGACGGTTTCCTTGTCGATGTCCCGCAGCAGCTCCATCGCGAGCGGTGCCAGCCGCGCCTCCGTGTACCTCATGGCCCCCGCCGGGTCGCCGTCGACCGAGCCGAAGTTGCCCTGCGGATCGATGAGGGGGTACCGCAGCGAGAAGTCCTGCGCCAGCCGCACGAGGGCGTCGTAGACGGCTCCCTCTCCATGGGGGTGGTACTTCTTAATGACGTCGCCGACCGCGGACGCGGACTTCCGCCGGGGCCGGTCTGGAAGCAGCCCGCCCTCGAGCATCGAGAACAGGATCCGCCGGTGGACCGGCTTGAGCCCGTCGCGCACGTCGGGCAGCGCCCGCGAGACGATCACCGACATGGCGTAGTCGATGAAGGAGGACTGGATCTCCTCCTCGATCAGGACCGGTTCTATCCGCTCAGCCGTCGCCATCTATCGAATGTCCAGCAGGGCCCTACGCATCGATGAAGGCGGCCTTGGCGTTCTGCTGGATGAACTCCCGCCGGGCCTCGACGTCGACTCCCATGAGCACGCTGAACATGCGGTCTGCGGCCGCCGCGTCGTCCAGGGTGACCTGCTTGAGAACCCGCGTCTCCGGGTTCATCGCCGACTCCCATAGCTGCTCGGCCTCCATCTCGGCGAGGCCCTTGAACCGCTGGATGTCCATCTTCTTGTGACCGTTCTCGGCCTGGAGAGCCTCCAGGGCCCGCTCGTCGTGAACGTAGCGGTACTTCCCCTCGGTCTTCACGCGATAGAGCGGCGGCTGCGCGACATAGACCTTTCCTGCGTCGATGAGCTGCTGCATGTGGCGGAAGAAGAAGGTGAGGAGCAGCGTGCGGATGTGCGCCCCATCGACGTCGGCGTCGGCGAGGATGGCGATCTTGCCGTAGCGGGACTTGGTGGCGTCGAACTCGTCGCCGATGCCGGTCCCGATGGCGCTGATCAGAGCCTGGATCTCGAGGTTCTCGAGCGTCCGGTGGAGCCGGGCCTTCTCGACGTTCAGGATCTTGCCCCGGATGGGAAGGATGGCCTGGAACGATCGCTCGCGCGCCTGTTTCGCGCTGCCTCCGGCCGAGTCGCCCTCGACGATGAAGATCTCACAGAGATCCGGGTCCGAGAGCTGACAGTCAGCGAGCTTCCCGGGAAGGGACGAGGACTCGAGGAGGCTCTTACGCCGGGTGAGGTCCCGCGCCTGCCGGGCGGCCAGGCGGGCGCGGGCCGCCTGCTGGCACTTGGCCACGATGCGCTTGGCCTCTCCGGGGTGCTCCTCCAGCCAGGTGGTGAGCTGGTCGTTCACCGTCGTCTCGACGAACGAACGCATCTCGGTGTTGCCGAGCTTCGTCTTCGTCTGGCCTTCGAACTGTGGCTCCTGCAACTTCACGGCCACGATCGCGGTCAGCCCTTCGCGGATGTCCTCTCCGACGAGGTTGTCCTCCTTCTCCTTCAGGAGCGCCTTCGCGCGGGCGTAACGGTTCATCACGTTGGACAGCGCCTTCTTGAATCCCTCCTCGTGCATGCCGCCTTCGTGAGTGTTAATAGTATTAGCAAAAGTGTGGATCGATTCGGCAAAGCCGGTGTTCCACTGCATGGCGACCTCGACCTCGCTGGTCTCCCGCGAGGCGTCGAAATGCACCATCCGCTGGTGCAACGGTTCCTTCCCCTGTGAGAGATGCCGGACGAAGTCCGCAAGGCCCCCGGCCGCCTTGAACAGCGCCCGGTTCGGTGGCGTCTCGCGCTCGTCTACCAAGGCGATCTCGACCCCCCGGGTAAGGAACGCCTGCTCCTGCATCCGCTCGGACAGGACCCGCCGGTCGAACACGGTGGTTTCCTCGAAGACCTCGGGGTCGGGCCAGAATGCGATCGTCGTCCCGCGCTTCGGCGAGGGCTTCACCTTCGCGAGTTTGCTCAGCGGCCGTCCCCGCTCGTATTCCTGTCGCCACAGGAATCCGTCCCGTGCCACCTCAACGACGAGCCGGCGGGAGAGGGCGTTTACGACGGAAACACCCACGCCATGCAGGCCACCGGACACCGCGTAGGACTTGGAGTCGAACTTTCCGCCTGCGTGCAGGGTGGTCAGCACGACCTCGACCGCGGTGCGGCGGTCCTTCCCACCCGGGATGAGAGTCACCGGGATGCCTCGTCCGTTGTCGGTAACTCGGCACCCGCCGTCGGCGAGAAGCTGGATCAGGATCTTGGAGCAGTAACCGGCGAGCGCCTCGTCGATCGAGTTGTCGACGACCTCGTACACCAAGTGATGAAGGCCCCGGGTCCCCGTGCTCCCGATGTACATACCGGGACGCTTGCGAACTGGGTCGAGGCCCTCCAGGACGGTGATATCCGCAGCCGTATAGCTGCCCTTCGATGGTTTCGTGGCCACGCTACCTCCGCCGGACGCTCGAGATTCGGTCGCCGGCCCTCCCAGAAGGGGGCTGATCATGAAAGGAATTTCAACAACTCAATTCTAGCATCGGAAATGCCATACGAGCAGCAGTTTCAGCCCCTCATCCACCCCGATCGACAACCACTGACAGCCGCCGCACCGACTCCCCCCCCACCACCCGATTCGCGCCATCCACCACCTCCGCCCCGAGGAACCGCAGCTGCGCGGCCCAGGCCGAGGAGGAGGCCCGGACCACGAGTGTGCCACCTTCCAGTGACACGGGGATGGACTCCTGGGCAAGCCGCTCCCCGACGACCGAGGTCCAACGACGGGCGAGCTCCCCAAGCGTCATCCCCGGGCTCCACGGCCGGCGGAGGAGGAGGTCCTGGAGAATGGAGCCGAGCCCCTGCGGCTCGGTCGCACGGTTCGCCGGGGCGCGGCGCCGCCCGCCGGGTGACCCAGCGCGCCGGGACCGCTCCCCATCACGACGGCCCAACCGAGCCTCCCTTCACGTGCCAGACCCGCGCCCCCGAAGGCACCTGGGCCTCGTCGGGGACGGCCATCAGGGTCTGACCACGGTCGCCCAGGCCGGCCGCCAACCGGACTCTGCGCTCCGGGTCCAGCGCTGAGAACGGGTCGTCGAGGAAGGTCAATGGGCTCTCTCCCGCCACTGCGCGCACTGCCCCCGCTAGCGCGAGGCGCAACGATACCGCCGCCCCCCAGGCCTCCCCATGAGACGCGAATCCCCTCGCGGCGAGGCCCTGGACGGAGAGCGCCAGGTCGTCACGATGTGGGCCCACCAGAGTCGTG
>JACDEY010000060.1 GCA_013816105.1 Actinomycetota bacterium | reverse complement strand
CGCTCAGGGAGGACGAGGGACACGGCCGCCCGGCCGTGGGAGCCGCCAGGGCACCCGCGACGACATGTCGGGCGTCGCTCGAGACGGCGCCATCAAGCTCGCGGGAAGCATCATCGCGGGCCTGTGCGGGTTCCTGTTCGTGGTGGTCCTCGCCCGGGGCCTGGGCGTTAACCGAACTGGCGCGTTCTACGAGGCGCTGGCGCTGTTCCTCATCGCGAGCAGCCTTACCAAGCTCGGGGCGGACGTGGGGCTGATCAGGATGATCCCCCGGTATCGCGAGCTCGGGCGGGTCGCGGACCTGCGGCGAACCATCCTCATCGGGCTCCTTCCCGTCCTCGGGATGGGGGCCCTGATCGGCGGATGTCTTTTCGTGTTCGCACCCCAGCTCGCCGAGCTGGTCGCGAGGGGAGAGCACGTCGAGCGCCTGGTGCCCTACATCCGGGTCCTCGCGCCCTTCGTCGGCCTGAACGCCGCCTCGACGGTCGTGACGTCGGCCACACGCGGGTTCCACACGATGATCCCCCTCGTCGTGGTGAACAACATCGGAAGGCCGCTGCTCCGGCCGCTCCTCGCGGCCATCGTGATCCTCGCGGGAATGGGCGGCATCGCAATGACCCTGGCCTACGCGGGCCCGGTCGCGCTGGGACTCGTCGCGGCCCTGCTGTGGCTCTACCGCCTGCTCCGAAGGGCCGAAGCTCGAGCCCTCCCCGAGGCACTTCCACCGACGCCCACCCGTCAGCTCGCATCGGAGTTCTGGCGATTCGCCGCGCCGCGGGCGTTCGGGGCCGTGTTCACGACGTCCGTCACGTGGCTGTCGACGCTCCTTCTGGGCGGCTTGAGATCCACCGTGGACGCCGGCGTCTACGCCGCATCGAGCCGCTACATCCATCTCGGATCGTTCGCGCTCACGATCCTGTTCCTCACGATCTCCCCTCAGCTGAGCGCCCTTCTCTCCCGGGGTGACAACGAACGCGCCGAGGGCATGTACCAGACATCGACGAACTGGCTCATGCTCTCCTCCTGGCCCATCTACCTCACGATGGCCGTGTTCGCTCCCGTCATCCTCGGCGTGTTCGGCGAGGAGTTCGTCGTCGGTCAGGCCGCGCTCATGACCCTGGCGCTCGCACAACTGTTCAGCATGGCTGCCGGGCCCGCCAACACGGTCCTGCTAATGGGCGGATACAGCCTGCTGAACACCCTCAACACGGTCGTGGCGCTCGTGCTGAACATCGGCCTCAACCTGGTGCTGATCCCTCGATACGGGCTCGAGGGGGCCGCCGTCGCCACGCTGGCGAGCATCCTGGCGAACAACCTGGCGGCCATCGTCGAGTTGCGCGTACTCCTGAAGATGAGCCCGGTGGGCCAGGGGTTCTGGACCGTGGCCCTGGGCTCGCTGTTCTGCTTCGGAGGACTCGGCCTGTTGGCCAGGCTGGCGCTCGGGGAGTCCCTGCTCAGCCTCGTCGCCTTCGGGATCGTCGCTTCGCCTCTCTATCTCGGGCTGGTCTGGCGCTCGCGGGGCGTCCTGCAGCTCACGGTGCTTCGCGACGTCCTCAAGGCACGCGGGAGGAAGCGCTACGGGCGCCGTTCCGAGATCGACTCGGAGGTGAGCGTGCCCCCGATCGAGCCGGCCTGAAGGCTCCCGGGGCCGCGGATGCCACGGACTGTCACAATCTTCGGATTTTCCTCCTTCCGCTGACCCCTCTGATACACTCAGCAGCCGTCATCGGCCCGCCAACGCGCACACAGAGAGTGGCCCTTCGGACATGAGTTCGGTCGAATCCCTCCAGCCGGAAGACGGCTTCGCTCTTCGCGAATACATCGGGGTCCTGTGGGCCCGGAAGTGGTCGATCCTCGCCATCACGCTGGTCGGCGTCCTTGCGGCCGTGCTGGTCACCCAGCGCCAAACCCCCATCTACACCTCCAAGATCACGGTGATCGCCTCGGATCCCCTGGCGCAGATCTACGCGCGGCAGGGGGGGCCGAACATGAGCGCAGAGCAGTCGCTCGTCTACTCGTTCCCCGTGGCTCAGTGCGCCTCGCGGATCCTGGAGACGCCCGAGCTGACCCCGCTGAACGCGGACCTCACGGAGGTTTGCGGCGGTGACGCCCTGACCGGGGTCGTGCCGCCACAGGGGATCAAGAAGACGCTGCGGGTCGCGGTGCCTCCGGACTCCACCAACCTGGAGATCTCCTCCTCGGACCCCAATCCGAAGGTGGCGCAGGCCATCGCTCAGGCGTTCGCCCTGGCGTACGAGTTCGACCGGAACACACAGGCGACCGCCGACCTCGACTCCCGCCGCAAGCCGCTCACCGACCAGATGGCCCAGCTCAACAAGGACCTCACCGCAGCCAACGAGGCACTATCGATCGCGCTCACCAACAACGATCCCGAGGGCATCTCGATAGCACAGAGCGACAAGAGCCGGATCGAGCAGGAGATGGCCGACCTCCGCCTCCTGCTCTACGACCTCTCCCCCACGAAGTTGATCCCCCCGCAGATCGTCGCCCCGGCGACGCTGCCCACCAAGCCCACCAGCCCGAACCTGGTCCTGAACGTGGCCGCGGGCTTCCTCGTGGCCCTGGCGCTCGGTTTCGGCCTCGCGTTCCTTCGGGAGAAGCTGGACGACCGCCTGCGCGGGCGTAGCGACCTCGAGGATCGCGCCGGCGTCCCCGTGATGGCAGTCATTCCCCAGGTGCCTCGCTGGAGGAAGAAGTCCGAGGCCAGGCTCATCACGCAGGAGCAGCCCAAGAGCAGCGTCTCCGAGGCGTACCGGACCCTTCGAACCAGCATCCTCTTCGCCTCCGTTCAGCGAGGCCTGAAGACCATCATGCTCTCGAGCGCGATCCCGGGCGAGGGCAAGACGACGACGGCCTCGAACCTCGCCGTCGTCCTCGCGGACGCCAAGAAGCGGGTCATCCTGGTCTCGGCCGACCTCCGCAAGCCCCGGCTCCACAAGTTCTTCGGCCTCCCGAACGACATCGGCCTCTCCAACGTCCTGGCGGGAGAGGTTCAGCCGTGGGAGGCGCTTCGCGACCCTGGGGTGGAGAACCTGCGGATCATCGCGAGCGGCCCGGTGCCGGCCAACCCGGCGGAGCTCCTCCAGTCCGAGCGAATGGGCGAGTTGCTAGCCGAGCTTCGAGAGGTCGCCGACTTCGTGATCCTGGACACGCCCCCGGTGCTGCTGGTCGCTGACTCGTCGGCGCTGGCCCCCCTCGTCGACGGGATCGTTCTGGTCGCGGACGCAGAGGGCACGACCCGAGGGAGCGTCGCCCACACCCGCGATCAGCTGGAACAGGTGGACGCCCCGCTGATCGGCGCGGTGCTCAACAACTTCGACCCCTCCACGGCCAGGTCTTACAACTACCGCGGCTACTACGGCTACCGCTACCGCTACGGGGGCTACCAGTACGGGGCGGGCGGAGACGGTGAAACTCGCCGCGGCGCCGCGGCCATCCTGACGCCGCGGCGGGGACGCGACCGCACGGTGTAGCGAACCGTCCCCTCAAGCTGCCCTCGATGCCTGCCGATGGTGAAGGTGGGCACGCCTTCGCGCGCTCTTCAATCAGTGAGGGGAGCTCACCATATTCCACCACCGTCCCCCCGTCGCTCGTTCCTCCCTGAGCGCCGTCTTCTTGGCCGTGATGATGCTGGGGTTCACAGCCGTCGGGGTTGCTCGCGCCCCGTTGGCACGAGCCCTGGAGCCCGACAGTGGCTGGAAGAGTCAGTGCAAGCACTCCCAGAGCAAGCAGGTCGATCCCATCGTGTCTCCCGGCGTGCCCTCGGCCCACCTCCACGAGTTCTTCGGCACGAAGCCGGACGAGAACTCCAACTACGACGACCTCCGCAACGGTGGAACCATCTGCCCCCTGCTGGAGGACACCGCCGGCTACTGGATTCCGTCGCTGTACACGCCGAACGCGCAGGGGGAGCCGACATGGCGCAAGCCCGTTGACGTGAGCGTGTACTACCAGGGGGCGTGGCCGGACGCCTCGGGGATCCAGCCATTTCCGCCGAACCTCAAGGTGATCGCCGGCGTTGCCAACGCCCCACCCGAGTCACAGCCGCTGGACAAGGTCTGGTACGACTGCGGTCCCGGCGAAGGAGAGTATTCCCCGCGCGCGACGAAGCCCTACCTGTGCGTCAGCGGCGACGTGGTGCGGGCACACGTCAGGTTCCCGTCCTGCTGGGACGGCGTGCCTCCCGTCGACATCGGCAACGACTCGTCCCACATGGCCTACCCGATCCACGACAGCTGCCCCACGGGCTACATTCCCGTGCCGGAGATCCACCTCGCCGTTAGCTTCGCCATCCAGGACGGGCGCAACGCGACCCTGGCGTCCGGAGGTGGGAAGGACGATCCGAACTCGATCTACACGCTCCACGCCGACTACTTCCACGCATGGGAGCAGAACCAATTCTCGGCGATGGTGGACGCGTGCATGAACGAGGTGGGACCCGACATCGATTGCGGAATCCCGAAGACGCCGGTCATCACCCGTCTCGATCCCCCGACCGGTCAGGCCGGCGATCGCATCCTGGTCGGCGGCAACCAGTACGTGGGGGTGACGTCGGTCAAGTTCGGCGGGATGCCCGCGGCGTTCAGCGTGGACTCGAAGCGCTTCATCACGGCCATCGTCCCCCCCGGCGCCACGACGGGCTTCGTGACCGTCACCTCGGACGCGGGCACGGACGTCAACCTGCGCTTCACGGGCACCAGCGAGACCGTCTTCACGGTTACCTGACGCCGTCCGGCTCGTAGCCCAACCGGCGCATCGTGGCTGCGATCACCGGGAGGACGCGCTCGATCTCGAGTGGATTCTCGTCCCGCCACTTGTCGGGGCGAGGTGCGGTGACGGCCCGGGTGACGTGCAGCGACAGCTCGTCGGCGAACGAGAGAACCTCCACATCCACTGGAACCTCCAGGTCGACGAGGATCCGCTCGGCCACCTCGCGGGGAGCCCGCACCAGTTGCTCGTACGCCACTTCGATCCACCGTTCGGGAGGGACGAGCCGCTTCCCGGCAAGGATCGACTCGTTCGCGGCGACCCACTGGAAGGCGCACACCTCCGGGAGGGATCGGCCTCGGGCATAGGCCTCCCATCCGGGAGGGACCACGTACTTCCAGTTCCTTCCCTGATAGCCGCCGATCCGAAGTGGGACCCGCAGCGGCGTTCCCGGGAACGTGGGATCGTCCGAGCGCCATCCGGTGATGAGCGAGGAGACGGCCGCCCGGCCGTCGCGCTTCACGAAGACGAAGCGGGCGTCGGGGAACAGCTCGGCGAGGTATGTGACGCGAAGGCTGTTGCGGGGCGACTTGTCCAGGTAGCGGCGGCCGCCCGCGAGGACGTCGATGATCCAGTACAGCGTCCGCCGCTCACGCGGCGTGACGGATTCCGGTCCCAGCCGGTGAGAGGACCACGCCGGCGACGACGACGGGTGGTAGAGCTCCCACAGCAGGTGGCTCTCGCCCCCCAGGGAGGAGAGGTGCGAAGACCGATCGAGCAGCTCGAAAAGAGCGCTCGTCCCCGATCGGGGGCTTCCCAGAACGAAGACGGGACCCTTCGGGGACGAGCGTCGCGGCAGGGCGGGGGCGATCAGGCGAAGGAGCGGCCCCGCGACCCTGCGCCGGCGCTTGGACCGAGAGGCCTCCCGAAGCAGGCGGGCGAGGATCTGAGTCACTGGAGGAATCTCCGCTCGCGAAGGGGCCGAAGGCGTGGCGATTATACGTTTGTACGATCACCGACCTCCCGAGGGGCATTGGGCCGTCGTGCCCTCGGCTAGAGTGGCCGGGGTCCACGGAATCCCCATGGAGGCAACGTGACGCTTCGACCAGGGACGCTCGTGCTGCGCGCGATCGCGATGCTCGCGCTCGCGGCGGGCGCGAGCCTACCCACCACCGCCTCGGCTCAGACGCCCTCCGTGGAGACCGACGTCGAGTACGGCAGCGCCGCCGGACAGGCGCTCATGATGGACGTCTACTCACCGCCGGGCGAAGCCATCCAGCCGGCCTTGGTGCTGATACATCCCGGCGGCTTCGTTGGAGGCGACAAGGCAGACGTGGACTTCGTGCGCGTCGCCGAGTTCTACGCCGAACAGGGATTCGTCGTGTTCTCGATCAACTACAGGTCTGCTCGAGAGAACTTCCCGTATCCGGCCCAGGTGGAGGACGCCAAGCAGGCCGTGTCCTTCATCCGGTCGAACGCGGAGGAGTTCGGTGTGGATCCCGCACGCATCGGGGCGCTCGGGGCCTCTGCCGGCGGCACCCTCGCTGCCTCGGTCGGCATGGAGGGCGAGGGCAGCCTAAGCGAGGGGGCCAGGGTCGCCGCCGTCGTGTCCTGGTCCGGCGCCCTCGACCTGCTGAGCGTCGCGCGGGGGAACCTGGACGCCGCCGAAGGGATCTGCACGTACGTCACGGGAGAGCGGTGCCAGCGCGAGTTCCGCGGAGATCCGGCTGCTCTCGAGCAGGTGATCGCCGAGCTACAGCCGCGGCTCGAGGCGGCATCCCCCATCACCCACGTGGACGCGAGCGACCCGCCCATGTTCATCGCCAACAGCCCCTCGGAGTTCATCCCCTTCGACCAGGCTGAGGCCATGGCCACCACGCTCGAGGAGGCCGGCATCGCGACCGAGTTCTTCACGGCGCCGGGCGGCCAC
>JACDEY010000059.1 GCA_013816105.1 Actinomycetota bacterium | reverse complement strand
ACCGCAGCTACGTCAAGGTTGACGGGTCCCTGCAGACGAGCGTCCCGCACGTGTGGGCGGTGGGCGACGTGGCGGCGACGCCGCTGCAGCTCGCACACTCCTCCTTTCTGGAGGGGATGGCCGTCGCCGAGCGGATCGCGGGAATGGAGGTCCCCGAGATCGACTACGCCGGGGTTCCGAGGGTCACCTTCTCGTCCCCGGAGATCTCCTCCGTGGGGTTCACCGAGGCGCAGGCCCGCGACCGCGGACACGACGTGGAGACGCGCAGCTTCCAGTTCTCCGTCCTCGCGAAGGCGAACATCGTCGGCGAGGGGGGCATCGTCAAGGTCGTCGCCGAGAAGGAGGGCGGTCAGGTCCTCGGCCTTCACATGATCGGACCGCACGTGACCGAGCTGATCGCCGAGGCGACGCTCATCTACAACTGGGAGGCGACGGCATCGGACGTCTCGGCGCTGATCCATCCGCACCCGACCCTTTCCGAGGGGATCGGCGAGGCGTTCCTGTCCCTCGCCGGCAAGCCGCTCCACTCGATGTGAGGCCGGGGGATCGGGAACGGACCGGGCCGCGGTGAGCAACGGGAAGGCGAGAGACATCTGGGGGGAGCCGGTCCGAACGTCGGCCAGCGCACGCTTCGACCGTCTGGGACTCAAGGAGGAGGACCTTCACCGGCTTCTGTACTACCTGAAGCTGTGCCGGTACTTCGACGAGCGGATGGAGATGCTCTACCGCCAGGGCAGGTTACCCGGCGCGATCTACTCCGGCCGGGGGCAGGAGGGAACGCACGTGGGGACGGGCTTCGCCCTGCGAAGGGAGGATGTGTTTCTCGGCACCCACCGGGACCTGAGCGTGCAGCTCACGAAGGGCTTGGAGTTGAAGCGGGTCATGGCGCAGTTCTGGGGGCGCGTCGACGGCTACACGCGCGGGCGAGACGGAAACAGCCACGTGGGATCCTTCGCGGCTGCCGGGACGTTCGCCGTGGTATCGATGCTTCCGGACTCCTACCCGGTCGCGTGCGGATGGGCTCTCGCGTTCAAGCGCAGGGGCGAGGAGCGGGTAGCAGTGGCCATGTGTGGTGAGGGGGCGACCTCGAACGGCCGCTGGCACGAGTCGCTCAACCTGTCCTCCATCCATCGGCTCCCCGCGGTCTGGATCGTGAACAACAACCAATGGGCGTACTCGACGCCGAATCGACTGGAGTTCTCCGTGCCCTCCGTGGCCGTCCGGGCGGAGGCGTATGGGATGCCCGGCATCCGTGTGGACGGGACCGATGTCCTGGAGGTCTACGAGGCCGTCGGCGACGCGGTCGAGCGCGCCCGATCCGGTGAGGGGCCCTCGTTGATCGAGAGCGTCTCGCTTAGATGGAAGGGCCACGCGGGACACGATCCCGCCAGGTACGTGCCGCGAGAGATGCTCGACGATTACATGGGCAACCGCGACCCCGTGAAACGCCTCCAGGACCTCCTCATGTCCGAAGGTGCCGTGAGCGAGGCGGACGCAGGCGCCCTCGACGAGCGGGTGAAGAAGGAGTTCGACGAGGCGCACGACTTCGCGCAGAGGTCGCCCCTTCCCTCGGGAGAGGACGTGACCAGAGGGCTCTGGACGGAGGATGGCTACTGGGATTCCGATCCCCGAGGGGACGGCCGAACCGAATGACGACGGAAGGGGACACGTCCGTGGAGCGGGGAGCCGAGCGGTCTCCAGAGGTCCCCCAGGCGTCCCCGGAGGAGGCGGCGAAGGACGAGGCCGGGGCCGCGGGGCACGGCGCCGAGCCACGAGGAAAGCGTTCGGCGGAGGGCGAGGCCACGTTCCTCGTCGCGATCGCTGAGGCGATGTGGGAGGAGATGGAGCGGGACGACTCCGTCTTTCTGATGGGCCAGGACATCGGCGTCTACGGAGGCGCGTTCAAGGTCACCGAGGGGTTTCTCGACAGGTTCGGTCCCGAACGGGTCATGGACACCCCGATCTGCGAGGAGACCATCATCGGAACGGCGATCGGTGCGGCCCTGGCGGGCATGCGGCCGATCGCCGAGCTCCAGTACGCGGACTTCATCGCGAACGGATTCGACGAGCTCGTCAACGTGGCCGGCAAGCACCACTACCGGGTGGGAGAGAGGGTCCCCCTGGTGGTTCGAGGGCCGTCCGGCGGCGGCGTGCGCGCCTCGTCGTTTCACTCTCAGAACCCGGAACCTTGGTTCGCACACACGCCCGGCCTGAAGGTCGTCGTCCCCGCGTTTCCCACCGATGCGAAGGGACTCCTGAAGGCAGCCGTCCGGGACGACAACCCGGTGGTCTTCTTCGAGCACAAGTGGATCTACCGCAGGATCAGGGAGACCGTTCCGGACGACCCGGACTTCACCGTCCCGATCGGCCGGGCTGACGTGAAGCGGGAGGGGGTCGACGTGTCGGTGATCTCCTACGGAGCCATGGTCCACAAGGCTTTGGAGGCCGCCTCCGACCTCGAGGACTCGGGCATCTCCGTCGAGGTGCTCGACCTGCGGACTATCTGGCCCCTGGACACCGCGGCCATCCTTCGAACCGTCGAGAAAACCGGCCGTGCGGTGGTCCTCTACGAGAGCCACCGTGCCTTCGGCGTGGGAGCCGAGGTCTCGGCCGTTCTCGCGGAGGACGGCTTCGACCTCCTGGACGCACCGGTAGTCCGGCTGGCCCCGCCGAACGTGCCGGTCCCGTTCAGCCCGCCCCTCGAAGACGCGTACCTTCCTCAGGTGGAAGACATAGTGGATGCCGTGGATAAGCTCTCGAAGTGGTGAACGTCGACACAGGGAGGTCCTGACGTGGCGAGTCCCATAACGATGCCCCAACTCGGCGAGACGGTCGTCGAGGGCACGATCACGCGGTGGCTGAAGAAGGAGGGGGACACGGTCGAGCGGGACGAGCCGCTCTTCGAGATCTCCACGGACAAGGTCGACACGGAGGTCCCCTCGCCTCTTGCCGGCAAGCTCGTGGAGATCAAGGTGCAGGAGGGCGAGACCGTCAACGTCGGCACCGAGCTCGCGCTCATCGACGCAGGTGGCGACGGGCAGGAGGCGGCCGCCGCCGGGGACGGGAAGGCGTCGGCTTCACCCGAAGAGCGGGCGGCACCGCAGTCGGAGGAGGTAGCCCCCGAGGGCGCCGGAGAGGAACCCAAGGAGCCCTCTGAGGCGGAAGCCTCCGGCGACGTGGACGCTCAGTCGGCACCGCATCAGGCCGCGGCCGCTCCCGAGCAGGACCGGGCTCCCGACCAGGATGGTGCTCGCAAGCAGGAGAGTGCTCCTCGACAGGAGGGGGCTCCCGCCGGCGGCGGCCCGCGCAGCGGCATCCTCTCCCCGCTCGTGCGCCGGCTGGCCGACGAGCACCAGATCGATCTCTCGCAGGTGCAGGGCACTGGAACCGGCGGAAGGATCACGAAGAAAGACGTGCAGGGATACCTGCAGACCCGCTCTACCCCCTCTGAAGACGCCGAGCCTCAAGCGGCTCCCGGGCCACAGCCTCAACCGGCTCTGGTGCCACAGCCTCAGCCGGTTACCACCCCGCAGCCACAGCCGGCGATGACCGCCTCCGGCGGCGGTCGCGAGGAGGCGATCCCCCTCACCCGAATGCGCCAGGCCATAGCGAAGCACATGGTCCAGTCGATCCAGACCTCGGCCCGGGCCTGGAACCTCGTCGAGGTGGACATGGAGAACGTCGTGCGAACGCGGCAGGCGGCCAAGGACGACTTCAGGGCTCGTGAGGGCGTCGGGCTTACCTACATGCCGTTCGTCGCGCGATCCGTCTGCGAAGCGCTGCTGGCCTTTCCCGACGTGAACTCCGAGCTGCGCGATGACCAGTTGATCGTCAAGCGCTACGTGAACCTGGGGATCGCCGTCGCCCTGGACGACGGCCTGATCGTTCCCGTCGTAAAGGGAGCCGACGCCATGAACATCGTCGGCCTCTCCCGAGCCATCAACGACGTGGCCACGCGGGCTCGCTCCAAGAAGCTCAGCCCCGACGACGTGCATGGCGGCACCTTCACGATCACGAATCCCGGGCCTTTCGGCTCGATAATCAGCGTCCCGATCATCAACCAACCGCAGTGCGCCATCCTGGCCTTCGATTCGGTCGAGAAGCGTCCGGTCGTGATCGACGACGCGATCGCGATCCGTCACATGGTCTACCTGTCCATGTCCTGGGACCACCGGATCATCGACGGGGCCACGGCCGCGAAGTTCCTTGCTCGGCTGAAGGTGAACCTGGAGACATGGGACTTCGGCCCCGAGGTCGGCGTCGCCGCCCGCGGTGCCGCGGGCTCGTGACCCCCTCACACCGGCCCTGATGCGGACCGGCCGGCTCATCGTCCCCGAGGCACCGGTGCCGTACGGGCCCGCCTACGAATGGATGCATCGCGTCGCGAGTGATCTGGCCGCGGGGCACGCTCCCGACACGCTGCTACTCCTGCAGCATCCGCCCGTCTACACGGCCGGCCGCCGCTCCGACCCGTCCCATCTCGTGTCAACCGAGGACGAGATTCGCGCGTCCGGGGCCGAGCTGCACTTCGTGGACCGAGGCGGAAGCGTGACATATCACGGCCCGGGCCAGTTGGTCGGATATCCCATCCTGGATCTCGGGCTCGCGCCGGACGTGATCGCCTATCTCCGGAAGCTCGAGGAGGTCGTGATCCGGGCGTCCCGCACCATCGGCGTGCGGGTTCATCGCGACCCCGAGCGGACGGGGGTCTGGGCGGGAGACCGAAAGGTCTGCGCGATCGGGGTGAAGCTCGCGCACGCCAGGGTGACCCTTCACGGCTTCGCGCTGAACTGCACCACGGATCTGGCCTGGTTCGACGCGATCGTGCCGTGCGGCCTTTCCGACCGGGGGGTGGTGACGCTGAGCGATCTGGCGCGACGAGAGGTGACGGTGGAAGAGATGGCGCCGCTGGTCGCCGGGTGCTTCGAGGAGGTGTTCGGCCTCCGGCTCCTCGCCGAACGCGCGCCGCTGCAGGCTCAGTCCGTCTGAGAGCCGCTCAGCTCAGCGGGACAGGAAGGCCCAGGTGTCGCCGCGGTAGTCGAACAGGAGCCGGACTCCCCCAAAGATGAGCGGTCGGCCCTCGCCGCGGGACGTCATCGCGGCGTGGCTCCTGGGGGGCGGAGACCGCCCGGTGTCCAGCTGCCTCCACGTCTCGCCGTCCCACTTCCAGGTGTCGCGGAGGTCGAAGGATTCGTCGTTTCCGCCGCCGAAGAGGATGACCGTTCCCAGATCCGGATCGAAGGCCATGCCGGGCCCGTTCCGCGGGGACGGCGCCCAGGCGGGATCCTCATCGTGCCAGTTCGATCCGCTCCATGTCCAGGTGTCGCCGAGTTGACCGCCAGGCGTTGGAGTGCCCCCGAACAGCACGATCTCCTCGTTCAACCGATCGTAGGCCATCCCGAACTGCGATCTGGCCGGAGGCGAAGTGGCCGGGTGAAGCAGGGTCCAGGTGGTTCCGTCCCACGCCCACGTGTCATCCAGGGTTTGTTCGCCGAGGTTGCCGCCGAAGAGCAGGACCAGCTCGGACCCGGGGTCGTAGACCATCCGGGCTCCGAATCGCGGGGTCGGGGACGTCGGCGGGCGCTTCTTCGTCCAGGTCCTCCCGTCCCAGCTCCATGTGTCGTTGAGGTAGCCCAGGTGGGCGTTCACGCCCCCGAAGACCACCACGCGCCGCCTCGCGGCGTCATAGGCCATTGCCGGGCCGCTCCGGTACGGCGGCGACCGAAGAGGAGCCTCCTCCTTCCAGGAGCCTCCATCGAAGGTCCAGGTGTCCCCGAGCTGGGGCGGTCGCCCGTGGGTTCCACCGAAGAGGACGACCTCCTCCCGAGCGGCGTCGTACGCGATGCCGGCGGCGGCTCGGTCGGGCGGTGAGGCCGCCGGCAGGATCTCGACCCAGGTCGCGAAGGGTTGGCCGCCGGCAGGAACGTGACCGGCCCGGGCCTCGGCAGGTGCCGTGAACAGAGCCCCGGCGGCCAACAGGACCACGATGGGCAACCTCCTCAGGCGAGCGGCGGACGCTACGGCGTGCGTTCCCCGGGACATCGGCCCCAGAGCGTAGTACAGGGCCGGGGGGCGACGGAAGGCACCGCTAGGGGCTCCCAGGTCGTACTGTGGAGGATCGCACGACGGTGGGAGGCCTGCGGTGTTCGACGTCTTCAAGGATCAGCTCCCAGACATCGATCCGGACGAGACCGAGGAATGGATCGCGGCGCTGGACGATGTAATCGCCACGTCCCCCGTGCGAGCCGGATACCTGCTTCGCCGCATCCTTCGGCACGCCCGGTCGCGAAACATCGGGCTTCCGTCCATGGTGTCGACCCACTACATCAACACGATCTCTCCGGAGGAGGAGCCCTACTTCCCCGGCGACGAGGAGATGGAGCGTCGCATCCGCCGCCTCATCAGGTGGAACGCCGCCGTGATGGTCTCGCGCGCCAACAAGCACTTCGAGGGCATCGGCGGGCACATCTCCACGTACGCGTCGTCGGCCTCCCTCTACGAGGTCGGGTTCAACCACTTCTTCCGCGGCAAGAACGCACCGGGCGGCGGCGACCACGTGTACATCCAGGGACACGGCGCACCCGGGATCTACGCGCGTGCCTTCCTGGAAGGACGGATCGGAGAGGAGCGGCTGGAGGCGTTTCGCCGTGAAGTGG
>JACDEY010000255.1 GCA_013816105.1 Actinomycetota bacterium | reverse complement strand
GCCTGAGGGAGGTCCCAGTGGTAGAGCGTGACCACGGGGGAGATGTCGTGGTCGCGAAGGGCCGCCACGAGGCGGCGGTAGTGATCGAGCCCCTTCCGGTTGGGCGTCCCTCGCCCGTCGGGCTGGATCCGCGGCCATGCCACGGAGAAGCGATATGCGCGGATGCCCAGTTGGGCCATGAGGGCGACGTCTTCCTCGAACCGGTGGTAGTGGTCGCAGGCGATGTCGCCCGTGTCTCCGTGATGGACGCGCCCCGGCGTGTGGCTGAACGTGTCCCAGATGGAGGCCCCTCGGCCGTCCTCTGCGACCGCTCCCTCCACCTGATAGGCGGAGGTCGCCACCCCCCAGAGGAAACCGGCGGGGAACCTGAGCCGGCGAGACGACGAAGCCTCGCCCGGTGCCTCAGCCCTTGTCGCCGTAGATCCCCAGGCCCGTATCGGGATCGAAGAAGTGGAGCCGTCGCGTCTCGACCGCCAGCTCGATCCTCTGTCCCTCCCGAGCCTCGGTCCGCGGGTTTAGCCGGGCAACGAAGGTAGACTCCCCGCCCCGGGCAACTTCCTCGAGCTCCTGGAGGGCCTCCTCCCCGACATCCACAGCCAGCTCTTTCACGTCCTGGGTTACCACGATGGGTGCCTGAACCTTGAAATGGACGACCACGTCGGAGCCGAGCGCCTCGCGCAGGTCGACGGTGCTCGAGATCCGGCGGTCGGGGGGGGTATCCGAGACGAGGGCCGCGTCCTCCATGTCCTCCGGCCGGAGCCCCATGACAACGGTCTTGCCCTCGAAGCGGTTCAGGCCGGGACGGGTGCCCGCCACCTCTTCGGGGAGCGTGAGTCGCTCGCCGCCGAACTCGACGGTGAGCTGGTCGTCCTGACGGGAGAGCTTCGCTTCCACCATGTTCATGGCCGGTGATCCGATGAACCCGGCGACGAACAGGTTGACCGGGTGATCGTAGAGCGCCTGGGGCGCATCGGCCTGCTGGAGGACGCCCTTCCGAATCACCGCGACGCGATCTCCCATGGTCATGGCCTCGACCTGGTCGTGCGTGACGTAAAGCGTGGTGACCCCCAGCTCCCGTTGAATCCGGGCGATCTCCGAACGCATCTGGACGCGGAGCTTCGCGTCCAGGTTGGACAGAGGCTCGTCCATGAGGAACGCCTGGGGGTGGCGAACGATGGCCCGCCCCATGGCCACGCGCTGGCGCTGCCCGCCGGACAGGGCCTTGGGCTTCCTCTTGAGGAAGTCGTTCAGCCCCAGGATGCCAGCCGCCTCTCGTACCCGGCGGTCGATCTCGCTCTTCGGCATCTTCCGGAGAGTCAGCCCGAACGCCATGTTGTCGTACACGGTCATGTGTGGGTACAGGGCGTAGTTCTGGAAGACCATCGCGATGTCCCGCTCCTTTGGCGGCACGTCGTTCATGACGCGTTCGCCAATCCGGAGGGTCCCGCGACTGATGGACTCGAGGCCGGCCACCATGCGCAGCGCGGTGGTCTTTCCGCACCCCGAAGGACCGACCAGGACGATGAACTCGCCGTCCTCTACTTCGAGGTTCAGCGATTCCACGGCCGGCGTGCCGTCGGGATAGACCTTCGTGACGTCTTCGAGGGTGATGTCAGCCATCGCAGCCTCCCCAGCGCTGCCTCTTCATAACGCCGCGCCCCGGTTCGTGCAACTCTCGCGCGCCCCTCCCCAGCACGAGGCTCGTATCCTAACCACGCCGACCATCGTATGCCGTGGCCTCCTCGACCGGAAGTACGATTGGCCCATGATCGCTCCCTGGTGGCGCGGTGCGATCCTCTACCAGATCTACGTTCGCTCCTGGATCGACTCGAACGGAGACGGGATCGGCGATCTGCCGGGAGTGACCCTTGGGCTTGACCACCTCGCCTCGCTGGGCGTCGAAGGGATCTGGCTGAGTCCGATCACGGTATCGCCCGATGCGGACTGGGGGTACGACGTATCCGACTACTGTCGCGTCCAGGACGTCCTCGGGGGCCTCGGAGACGTCGACGCCCTGATCCGGGAGGCCGGGGCAAGAGGGATCCGGGTCCTGCTCGACCTCGTGCCGAACCACACGAGCGAGCGTCACCCCTGGTTCATCGACTCGCGGTCGTCTCGCTCGTCGCGCCACCGGGACTGGTACGTCTGGGCTGATCCGGGGCCGGGCCGGTCTCCGCCCAACAACTGGCTGAGCGCCTTCGGCGGTTCCGCCTGGACGTTCGATAACCGAACCGGTCAGTTCTACCTGCACAAT
Organism: Actinomycetota bacterium; assembly: GCA_013816105.1. Classification (GTDB taxonomy): domain Bacteria; phylum Actinomycetota; class UBA4738; order UBA4738; family UBA4738; genus JACDCJ01. The sequence continues at coordinate 221 of JACDEY010000255.1, read as the reverse complement.
TTCCTGCCGTCGCAGCCCGATCTGAACTGGTGGAACGAAGAGGTGCGAGCCGCGTTCGACGCCATCCTGCGCTTCTGGTTCGACCGAGGGGTGGCGGGGTTCCGTATCGACGTCGCCCACGCGATGATCAAGGATCGGGAGCTCCGGGACAACCCACCGATCCTCGAGGAGGACCACCCGCAGCTGCGTCGGTTGGGGCAGCGGCCCCTCTACAACATGAA
>JACDEY010000005.1:5810-15448 GCA_013816105.1 Actinomycetota bacterium | reverse complement strand
GTCGTGCACCGAGGGGTGGGTGGGATCACCGAGAACGACGTATCGCTGGCGCTGGCTTCGCGAGCGGTGGTCATGGGATTCAACGTTCGGCCAGACCCGAACGCCCGCGATCTCGCCGAGCGCGAGGGTGTGGACCTGCGGATGTACCGGGTCATCTATCAGATGCTCGACGACATCCGTCAGGCCCTCGGCGGGTTGCTCTCGCCGGACCAGCTGGAGGTCGAGCTCGGCCGGGCCGAGGTCCGGGCCCTGTTCCGTGCCCCCCGGATCGGCCTGGTCGCGGGCTGCATGATCACCCAGGGATCCATCACCCGCGGATCCCTCGCGCGGCTGGTGCGAGACGGGACCATCGTGTACACGGGCCGCGTTGCCTCGCTCCGGCGTTTCAAGGACGACGTCCGCGAGGTGAGCGAGGGGTTCGAGTGCGGCATCGGCCTGGAGAACTTTCAGGACGTCCACGAGGGCGACGTGATCGAGGCCTACGAGGTGCGTGAGGTCGCCCGAACCCTCTCGTAGGGTGACGATTGGAGAGTCCATGCTTGCGGCCGTGTGTCTCTTCGATCTTCGCATCCCCGACGTCCACTCCCTCAAGGAGAAGCGTCATGTCGTCAAGACGCTGACGGCCTCGCTTCGGGGAAAGTTCAACGTTTCGGTGGCCGAGGTCGATCACCACGACCTGTGGCAGCGGGCGACTCTCGCGATTTCCTCGGTCGCCGGCGAGGGGCATCACCTGAAGCGAGTGGTGCACGAGGTCGAACGCCACGTCGAGCGATTCGGTCGCGTCGAGGTGATCGGTGCGCGAACCTCGTTCCACGCGCCGGACGACTAGGAATCGGAACACCGTCGAAGGGAGCTACGCCATGGCCGAAGCGGTCCGCCCCGATCGGGTGGCAGAGGAGTTCCGCGAGATCCTGGCCGAAGAGATCCCGCGGCTGAAGGACCCTCGGGTCGGGTTCGTGACGATCCTCCGCGTGGAGGTGCCACCGGACTTGCGCCGGGCGGTCGTCTTCTACACGGCGCTGGGCGACGAGAAGGCCAAGCTGCGAACGCAGGCGGGACTCCGGTCGGCCCGGGCCCATCTGCGGGCGACGTTGGGCCAGCAGGTTCGGCTCAAGTTCACCCCGGAGCTCGAGTTCCGGGAGGACGTGGCGCTCGATCACGTGCAGCGAGTCACCGAGCTCCTCCGCCAGATCGAGTCGGAGGGCACGGGGTCGTGACTGACGGGCCGATCCCCGCGGAGCCGGTCGCTCCTCAACCCTCGCTCGAGGAGCAGCTCGACCGGGCCGCCACCGCGCTTCTCGAGGCGCGGAGCCCGGTGCTTGCGTGCCACATCAACCCGGATCCGGATGCGGCCGGATCCATGCTGGGGCTCGGTCACCACCTGGCCTCCCTCGGGAAGGACGTCGTGTGCTCGTGGGGCAACCAGCCAATGCACCGTCCCTCATGGCTCGCGCTCCTCGACGGCGACGCGTTTCTCGTCGATCCAGCGAGCTTTCCGAAGTCCCCGGAGGTGATGGTCACGCTCGATACGGCCTCCCCCGACCGCCTCGGAGCGCTGACCCCCAACGCCGATCGGGCCAAGGAGCTGATCGTGATCGATCATCACCGCACGAACGCGGGCTTCGGCTCCATCCTCGTGTTGGACCCGCTCGCCTCCTCCACCGCGGAGATCGTCTTTCGGCTCATCGAGCGCCTGGGCGGAGATCTCTCGGATCGCGCAGCGGCTTGCCTGTATGCCGGCGTGATCACCGACACGGGGCGGTTCCAGTACGAGGCGACCACACCGGCGACCCTCCGGGTGGCGGCGAGCCTGCGCACCCACCCCTTCGATCACACGCGGATGGCCCAACTGCTGTTCGAGGATTCCCCGCTTGGGGCCCTCCGCCTGCTCGGGATGGCCCTCGCGCGGATCGTTCACGTGCCGGAGGCCGACCTGATCTGGACCTACGTCACGCAGTCGGACCTGAAGGCAGCGGCGGTTGGCACGGGAGGCACCGATGATCTCATCGAGGTGGTTCGCCGTGCCCGAGAGGCGGACGTCGCATGTCTTCTCCGGCAACAGACGGACGGCCGGTTCAAGGTCAGCCTTCGCTCGAAGGGACGAACCGACGTCGGGGCGGTGGCGCAGGCGTTCGGTGGGGGTGGGCATCGCCTCGCGGCCGGCTTCACCGCGACGGGAGGACTGGAGGACGCGGTTCGGCGGATAGTCGCCGGACTCGAGAGCGTCGCGGCCACGCCGCGATAAGGATGAGCCCCGGCGAAGGCACCCCGCCGAGCGGGCTCCTGCTGGTCGACAAGCCGGCCGGCATCACCTCGCACGACGCGGTAGACCGGGTCCGCCGGGCCCTCTCAACGCGCAAGGTCGGCCACGCCGGGACGCTCGATCCCATGGCCACGGGGCTCCTGCTCGTCGGGGTCGGGCGGACCACCCGTCTCCTCCGGTTCCTCGCCGATCTACCCAAGAGCTATCTCGCAACCGGCCTGCTCGGGATCGAGACGGAAACGCTCGACGCGGAGGGCCGCGCGACTCGGGAGCGCGACGTGAACGTATCCGAGCGGGAGCTTCGCGCCGCATTGGCGGAATTCACCGGGGACATCCTCCAGGTGCCTCCGGCGTACTCGGCGGTCAAGGTTGGAGGAAGGCGTTCGTACGACGCGGCCAGGCGGGGAGAACCGGTGGCGTCGCCGCCCCGGCCGGTACGTGTCTTCGCGTTCGATCTGCTGCTCTTCCACGCGCCGAGCTTCGACGTCGCGGTCGAGTGTTCCTCCGGCACCTACGTGCGGACCCTCGTCGCGGACGTGGGGGCGCGGCTCGGTTGCGGGGCACACGTGACGGCGCTGCGCCGAACAGCCATCGGTCCGTTCGAGGTGGACCGTGCCCGCCCCCCGGAAGACCCCGGACAGCTCCTTCCCGTCGAGCGGGCCGCCGAGCACCTGCCGGGCGTGGCGCTTCAGACTGAGGAGGCTCGCGCCGCTCGATCGGGAGCGATCCTCGGGCCCGCCGGCTTCGGCGGCCCTTACCGGGTCCTGGGACCGGATGGGAGCCTGATCGGGATCTACCGAGACGACGGCGCCAAGGCTGTGCCAGAGGTGATCCTCGCCTCCGCCCCCGGGGGGAGTTGAGCGGCCGCCAGGCGGCCGAATCGGCCGAGGGCATCCTGTACCCTGCCTGCCGATGAGGGTCTCCGACGGGCTGGGGGCCGTGGACCGGCGGATCGGCCCGGGCGCGGTCACGATCGGCTTCTTCGACGGCGTGCACCTCGGCCACCAGGCCGTTATCCGCAGAACGGTGGCGGTGGGCCACGCCCGCGGGCTCACGCCGACCGCCGTCACGTTCGACCGCCACCCGCGCGAGGTGCTTACGCCGGGAAGAGAGCCCGCCCTCCTCACCACCCTCGAGCGGAAGGGCGATCTCATCGCGGGGCTGGGGATCGAGAGCCTGGTCGTGCTCCCGTTCACAGAGGAGCTCGCCGCCTGGCCGGCCGAGCGCTTCGCGACGCGCGTGCTTTCCGCCGGACTGGCCGCCGAGCACGTCGTCGTCGGCTCGAACTTCACCTTCGGCCATGGCGCGGAGGGCGACCTCGCGGCGCTGGCCGGCATGGGCGCGACGGCCGGGTTCACCGTCGAGGGCGTGAGACTGGTGAAAATGGAGGGCCGCCCGGTCTCCTCGTCCTCCATCCGTGCGGCGCTCGCGGGTGGCGACCTGCGCTGGCCGGCGATCGCGCTCGGTCGAAGGTATGCCGTGGAGGGCACGGTCGTCCCCGGGGCAGGTCGCGGAGCCGGGCTCGGCTACCCCACCGCGAACCTGGGCGTGACCGCGCGCATCCAGCTTCCGGTCAGAGGCGTGTACGCGGCGCGGGCGTTCGTCGAGGGGGAGAGTCACCCCGCTGCCGTAAACATCGGCACGAACCCGACCTTCGGCGGGGATCCCCTCCACGTCGAAGCCCATTTGCTCGACTTCGCGGGCGATCTCCATGGCCGCCGGATGACAGTGGAGTTCTGGGCCCGGCTGCGCGACGAGGTTCGCTTTCCATCGGCCGGCGAGCTCGTGCGACAGATGGGTCTCGACGTGGAACGGGCCCGCGCTCTCCTGGCCGGCCCACGAGAGGACGCCGGCTGAGATGGCCGGCGCGCACCGGACCCCCGCAGCGCGGAAGCGTTCCTTCGGCTCCCTGGTGGCCGTCCTTGGGGCGATGCTCCTTTTCGCCGTCGGGGTTCGCGCCGTGCTCGGTGACGGTGGAGGACGATCGGGCCGTTCCGACGTCCGAGGCGCGAGATCGGCGCCCCAAGTGGGCTCTTCCGCCGGGGGAGCCGGCGGTTCGGGCATGTCAGAAGCCCCCGGGTCGACCATGCCCTCCCCGGCAACGACATCCGCGTCTCCCACCCCGTCCCAGTCTCGCGAGCCACTCGTCATCCATGGCACGGGGGACGTCAACCTGGACCCCTCGAGTATCCGGAACTTCCGAACCTACGGGTACGGATACGCCTGGTCCGGCCTGGCGGGCCTGTTCCAGGAGGACGACCTCACCGTCATCAACCTGGAGTGCGCCGTTTCCGACCTGGGCAGCGCGGCGGCGAAGGAATTCACGTTCCGGGGCGACCCCGATGCCCTGCCCGCCGCGCGAGCGGCCGGGGTGGAGGTCGCCGAACCTCGGCAACAATCACTCGCAGGACTTCGGGGTCGAGGCGCTCCTCGATACGCGGGAGAATCTCGCGGCACACGACATCGCTCCGGTGGGGGCGGGGGGCGACCTCGCGGAGGCGACCCGCCCGGCGGTCTTCGACATCAAGGGATGGAGGATCGCGGTGGTCGGTTTCGGAGGGGTGTTGCCGACCGATGACTGGCTCGCCGGTCCCGATCATCCCGGCATGGCGAGCGGGGACGACATCCCCACCATGGTCACCGCGGTGCGGGCGGCGGAGGAGATCGCGGACCTCGTAATCGTGGCGATCCATTGGGGGGTGGAGCTGGATCTGCAGCCGCGTTCGGAGGACATCGAGCGGGCGCACGCGATGATCGACGCGGGCGCCGACATCATCTTCGGTCATCACTCCCACCGTTTGAACCCGATGGGGACCTACAAGGGTCGCCCCATCTTCTGGAGCCTCGGGAACTTTGTGTGGCCGGCGTTCTCGGCGGCCGGGTCGGTCACGGCCGTGGCGGAAGTCACCGTGTCGGCGGACGGCGAGCTCACCCGGTCGCCTCATCCCCGCCTACATCGAGTCCTCGGGTCACCCGGTGCTCCGGGGGACCTGATCGCCGGGGTGGCGCGGGGTCGTGTGATAGGCTGGATCGAAATCTATGGCACTGCTCAAGGACCAGAAATCAGCTCTGATCAGCGATTATCGCCGCGGCGATGCCGATACAGGCTCGCCGGAAGTTCAGGTTGCCGTCCTTTCGAAACGCATCGAACAGCTCACGGAACACCTGAAGACCCACAAGAAGGACCACCATTCACGGCGGGGATTGCTGCAGATGGTCGGCAGGCGTCGACGCCTGCTCGGCTACCTTCGTCGCGAGGACGTCGAGCGCTACCGAACGCTGATCTCTCGTCTGGGGCTTCGGCGCTGAGTACCGGGCACGGGCGGCATGATCCTTCCGCCCGCCCCCGCTGAGGAGGGGATAGTCAGGACACGACCGGGCACACCCGAGGGGCGAAGGGCCTCCCGGTGGGTCAGTTATCAGTTGCGGTTCCCGGATTGGCGCTTTCGAAGGTGCGTATCCGAGGACCACCACTGAGAACTGGCCGCACTCCTCGAAGCCCAACGCTCCTTGGACCGAATTCCACGGTCGCCCCGCGCGGCCGACTTTCAAGGAGGATTCACTTTGATCAGATCGTCGCGAACCATCGGCTCTGCTGAACTCATCTTCGAAACCGGAAAGCTCGCCAAGCAGGCGCACGGCTCGTGCGTCGTCACCCTCGGCGAGACGCAGGTCCTCGCTGCGTGCACCAGCGCGGCCCCCCGCGAAGGCATCGACTTCTTTCCCCTCACGGTCGACGTCGAGGAGCGCATGTACGCCGCGGGCAAGATCCCCGGCGGCTTCTTCCGGCGCGAGGGAAGGCCATCTGAGACCGCCATCCTCACCGCTCGCCTCACCGACCGGCCGCTCCGCCCCACGTTCAAGGACGGGTTCCGCGACGAGGTCCACGTCGTCGTGACCATCCTGTCGGCCGACATGGCGAACCCTTACGACATTCCGAGCATCAACGCGGCCGGGCTTGCCGTGTCCCTGGCCGGGCTCCCCTTCGAGGGCCCGATCGGTGCGGTCAGGCTGGGGCTCATCGGCGGACAGTGGAAGGTCAATCCGACCTATCAGGAGCTCGACCTCGCCACCTTCGACGTCGTCGTCGCCGGGCGGCGCAACGACCAGGGCGAGGTCGATGTCCTGATGGTGGAGGGAGAGGCCCCCGAGGGGGCGTGGCAGCGGATCCAGGACGGCGAGACCGCGCCGACCGAAGAGGTCCTCACCGAAGGCCTCGAGGCCGCGAAGCGCGCCATCGGTGAGATCTGCGACTTCCAGCGAGAGTTCGTCGCAGAGGCGGGCGTCACCGAGAAGGAGTTCACCCCGAGGCCGCTCTACTCCGAGGACGTCTTCGGCGCCGTCGAGGAGTTCGCTACGGTACGGCTGGCCGAGGCTCTGGTTCCCGGCAAGGCGGAGCGGGAAGCCAATCTCGCGACGCTGAAGGAGGAGATGAAGGGTCACCTGTCCGAGCGCTGGGGCGAGGAGTACGCACAGCTGGGTACTCAGGTCTCTCCGGCGTTCAAGGAGCTTCAGAAGAGGCTGATGCGCATGAAGGTCGTTCGGGAGGGCGTCCGGATGGACGGGCGCAGGCCGGATGAGATCCGGGCCCTCTCGAGTGAGGTGGGCCTGATCCCCCGGGCCCACGGCTCCGGGCTGTTCCAGCGTGGGGAGACGCAGGTCCTGAACGTCACGACGCTCGGGATGCTTCGGATGAACCAGATGATCGACACGCTGGACCCCGAGGAGTCCAAGCGCTACATCCACCACTACAACTTTCCCCCGTTCTCGACGGGCGAGGTGGGGTTCCTGCGCGGCCCGAAGCGCCGGGAGATCGGCCACGGGGCGCTCGCCGAGCGGGCGCTCATCCCGGTCGTGCCGCCGGAGGAGGAGTTCCCCTACACCCTTCGGCTGGTGTCCGACGTGCTGGAATCCAACGGGTCCACCTCCATGGCCAGCGTCTGTGCCTCGACCCTTTCGATGATGGACGCGGGAGTCCCGATCAAGGCTCCCGTGGCGGGAATCGCCATGGGCCTCATCGCCGAGGGCGGCGAGTTCGTGACGCTGACCGACATCCTCGGCGCGGAAGACGCCCTGGGGGACATGGACTTCAAGGTCGCCGGGACGAAGGACTTCGTGACCGCCCTGCAGCTGGACACCAAGGTGACGGGCCTTCCCACGGAGGTTCTGGCCGGCGCTCTCAAGCAGGCGAAGGACGCTCGGCTGCAGATCCTCGACGTTATTCTCGAAACCATCTCGGGTCCCCGCCAGGCGCTCTCGTCCAAGGCCCCCCGGATCCTCAGCATGCAGATCCCGGTCGACAAGATCGGCGAGGTGATCGGCCCGAAGGGGAAGCGGATCAACGAGATCATCGCGGTCACGGGGGCGGACATCGACATCCAGGACGACGGCACCGTCTTCATCGGCTCACGAGAGGGAGACGGGGCCGACCGGGCCATAGAGATGATCGAGGCCATCGCCCATCCACGCCTGCCCCAGGTCGGGGAGCGCTTCGACGGCACCGTCGTCAAGACCACGACGTTCGGGGCGTTCGTCAACATCACCCCCGCGCGTGACGGCCTGGTCCACATCTCGAAGCTCGGGCGTGGAAAGCGCCTGTCGAGCGTCGAGGAGGCCGTGAACGTGGGAGACCACCTCACCGTCGAGGTCCAGGAGATCGACCCTCAGGGGAAGATCAGCCTGAAGCCGGTCGGCGAGGGCTGGGACCCTCCGGAGGGTGGGTGGCCCAGGCCGGAGGGCGGCGAGGATCACGACCGCCGGCTACCGAGAGAGCGACGAGAGGGTGACGGCCGGGGCGACCGGGGACGCGACCGTGACCGGGGCTTCCGTCCCCGGCGCGACCGCGGGGAACGAGGCACGGACCGGCGCCCGGAGTGAGCCCTCGGCGCCGCGGCGAGCCGGTGCTCGGCCGGACCGAGTACGCGTCCGGCCTCCGCGTCGTTACGGAGGCGATGCCGGGGGTGCGCTCGGTTGCCCTCGGGGTGTGGGTCTCGGTCGGTTCCCGTGACGAGCGTCCGGCGATCGCAGGTGCATCCCACTTCCTCGAGCACCTGCTTTTCAAGGGCACGCGGGCGAGAACGGCCCGCGACATAGCGGAAGCGTTCGACGCGGTTGGCGGTGACCTGAACGCGTTCACCGCAAAGGAAGCCACCTGCTACTACTGCCGGGTCGCGGACCGCGACCTCCAGATGGCGGTGGAGTACATGGGCGACATGCTCCAGAACTCCCGCATCGCCAAGGCGGACGTCGAGGCCGAGCGCCAGGTCATCCTCGAAGAGATCAACATGCGCGACGACGATCCGGGCGACCTCATCCACGACCTCTTCTCCGAGACGCTGTGGGGCGACCATCCCCTGGGGCGGCCGGTTCTCGGAACACGGAACTCTATCGCTTCGCTCGGCCGCGACCAGATCAAACGGTTCTACGATCGCCTCTACCAGCCGCCGCACTTCGTCATCGCCGCCGCGGGGAATCTCCGCCACGACGAGCTCTGCGCCCTCCTCGAGCGAAGCATGGAGACCGGGCCGAGGGCCTCGGAATCGCTCGCGCAGCGCGCGCGGGCCGGCGGGGACGTCCCGGCTCCGTCGGGGACCTTTATGGTGAAGAACCGGACGACCGAGCAGGCGCACATCTGCGTGGGAACGAACGCCTACTCCCGCAAGGATCCCGAGCGGTTCGCATTCGGTGTCCTCAACTCCGTCCTCGGCGGCGGGATGTCCTCCCGGCTCTTCCAGGAGGTGAGGGAGAAGCGGGGACTCGTCTACGCCATCTTCAGCTTCCACTCGATGTACGCCGAGACCGGGCTCTTCGGGGTGTACGCGGGGAGCACGCCGGCCAGGGCGCACGAGGTGCTGTCCCTCGTTCGCAAGGAGATGGACGACCTCGCCGACGGTGGCCTGAGCCAGGAGGAGCTCGAGCGGGCTAAGGGGCACATGAAGGGGGCCCTCGTCCTCTCTCTCGAGGATACGGGTGGACGGATGTCGCGGATCGGCAAGTCCGAGATCGCCCACGGCGAGATCCTTTCGGTCGACGAGCTGCTCGAACGCATTGATTCGGTTACTCGACAGGACGCCACCCGGGCGGCGCATGACGTGTTCGGGCAGCCGATGGCACTCACCGTGATCGGGCCCTTTCAGCCGGACGCCTTCGACGCCGTGGCGCCCGGCCCGTCCTCTCCATCCGCCGACCTGACCGTGGCGGCGCACGCCGGACCGGGAATCGGATTGCCGTGATCCGAGTCGGCGTGATCGGGGCGGCCGGCCGCATGGGTCGCCTCGTGTGCGGCGCGGTGGATCGCGACCCGGATCTCTCGCTCGTGGCGGCGGTGGGTCCGTCCCTCGCGGCGGCGCCGCTCTCAGGGGATGCCGCCCACCAC
>JACDEY010000005.1:0-5800 GCA_013816105.1 Actinomycetota bacterium | reverse complement strand
CCTGGACGCACTGGCTGAGGCGGGGGCGCAGGTCGCGGTGGACTTCTCGACCCCGGCGGCCGTGATGGGGAACGTGCGATGGGCCATCGAGAATGCCGTGCATGCCGTCGTCGGCACCACAGGGATCGGCGCTTCCGAGCTGGCTGAGATCGGGCGGTGGCTGAGTGCCCGCAAGAACGCCTCCAACGTGATCGTCGCTCCGAACTTCGCGATCGGCGCGGTCCTGGTCCAGCGTTTCGCGGCCGAGGCGGCTCGCCTCTTTCCGGCCGCGGAGATCATCGAGCTCCATCACGAGGGAAAGCTCGATGCTCCATCCGGGACCTCGGTCGCGACGGCGGAGCGGATGGCGAAGTCCCGAACAACGGAGTGGGAGGGGCCGGATTCGGAAACGGTCGAAGGGGTGCGTGGCGGGAGCGCCTTCGGTACCCGGATCCATTCCGTTCGCCTCCCGGGACTCGTGGCCCATCAGGAGGTGCTGTTCGGCGGCGACGGTCAGACGCTCTCTATCCGTCACGACACCACCGACAGGGAATCGTTCATGCCCGGCGTCGTCCTGGCGATCAAGGCCGTGATGGACCGGCCCGGCCTCACCATCGGACTGGAGCCGCTGCTGGGCCTCGAAGGAGCCGGGGACTCGAGGTGACCCACCGGCTCGCCGCGGTTTACGCGCATCCGGACGACGACACCTACGGACTGGCTGGTACCTACGCCCTGAACCAGGGGAACCTGGCGCTGACCGTGATCGTCGCATCCAGCGGGGAGGCCGGCCCGATCGCGGATTCCTCACTCGCGACGCGAGAGCACCTGGCCGAGATCCGGGAGCGAGAGGAACTGGCGGCGCTCGCGGCCGTTGGGGCGGACGGAGCCGACGTTCACTTCCTGCGGTTTCCAGACGGTGGCCTCTCCGACGCGCCGCACGAGGAGCTTGTGGAGTCGATCACTGGCGTTCTGCGGGAGGCGCGACCCCAGGTCGTCGTGACGTTCGGGCCGGAGGGGATCACCCGTCATCCCGACCACATCACTGTGGGCCAGGCGACAACCGAGGCCTTTCACAACCTGCAGGCCGAGGCCGGCAACGACGCGTTCCATCGGCTCCTCTACACGGCCCTCCCACAGTCGGCGGTGGATCGGTTCTTCGAGCTGATGCGTGCGTCGAACCCCGACTTCGGCTACCCGGACGACCCCTTCATGCCCCGTGGGGTTCCCGACCACACGGTCACCGTCCGTGTGGACTGCAGCTCGGTGCGCGATCGGAAGATCGCCGCCTTGACGGAGCACCGGACCCAGGCGCAGGAGTTCGAGGCGTTTCCACGGGAGCTCCGGGACGAGGTCTTCGGCGTGGAATGGTTCGTTCAGGCCTGGCCCCCCGTCACCGATCCGGGGGGTCAGACGCTCTCCAGCATCTTCCACGGCCTCGTCCAGGCGTAGCCGCGTGGCTGACCGGGCCGGATTCCCCGTAATGACCTCGTAATACCGTTCGAGGTAGCTTCTCGCCCCGATGCCTCAGCAGCGAGGTGGTCTTTCGTCGCGAAAGGGGAATCGATGAAGTCGAGCCGGTTCATGGGCGGGGCGGCCACCATCCTGCTGTTTGGTGCTCCGGCTGTGCTTGGGGTGACCGCTGCTTCCGCCCAGGCGGAGCTTCCGGCCTGGGGGCGCGTGCCGACCCCGAACGCCGGATCCGGGCCGAGCGCGATCGCGGCCGTTTCCGCGCTTTCCGGCGCGGATGCCTGGGCCGTTGGGCGTTTCGACACGGACGGCCCGCATCCACTCGTCCAGCACTGGGACGGTGGAAGCTGGAGCCTCCTTCCGACTCCGCCCACCGCGGAGTCCGACCTGCTCGCCGTCGACGCCGTTGCCACGGACGACGTGTGGATGGTGGGCGGCTATGAGAACAGCGGGGATGCGCTCATCATGCACTGGGACGGCACCGAACTGAGCCTCATCGATCACCCGAACCCGGGCATCTTCAACCGGCTGTACGGCATCTCAGCCGTTTCGGCGAACGACGTGTGGGCCGTCGGCGAGTTGGCGAGCGGAGGAGTTTCCAAGACCCTGACGCTGCATTACGACGGCGCCGCCTGGACCCTCGTTCCGAGCCCCAACGTGGGCGGTGGCTACAACCAGCTTCTCGCGGTCGAGGCTATCGCCTCCGACGATGTCTGGGCGGTCGGCGAGGAAGGGAGCAACACGCTGTCGCTCCACTGGAACGGCACGGCCTGGGCTGTGATCCCCAGTCCCTCCGAGGGATTCACGTCGTCGTTCAAGGGAGTGTCGGCCTCCTCGAGCCGGAACGTGTGGGCGGTGGGAGACGGCAGCGAGGGAACGCTGACCGCGCGCTGGACCGGCCGGAAATGGCGAGTCGTCCGCAGCCCCGATCCGGGGAACTTCTTCGAGGACCTGAACGCCGTGGACGTGGTCGGGCCGAACGACGCGTGGGCGGTCGGCTTCTACGACGGGGACGGGGGAGATTGGCTGACCCTCGTCCTCCATTGGAACGGCTCGGCCTGGACCGTGGTTCCCAGCCCATCACCGCACCCTTCGCTCAACGTGCTGAACGGAGTGTCCGCGCTCCGGGGGGCCGGCGTCTGGGCGGGCGGCCTCCAGGGGTTCGACGTCGGTGGCAAGGAAACTCTGATCGAGCGGGGGAGCGAAGAAGGCTGGGCGGTGGTCCCGAGCGCGAACGGCGGGACCGCCCCGAACCAGCTCTACGCCCTCTCGGCCCGGGCGCCCGACGACATCTGGGCCGTCGGCGAGGCGCTGACCGACTCACTCGTCGAGCACTACGACGGAGAGCGCTGGTCCATCGTCCCGAGTCCGAACCTTCCGTTCGGGTTGCCTCTGCAGGATGTCGTGGCCATCGCTCCCGACGACGTCTGGGCCGTGGGCTTCTCGGGGGACCCCGGCAGCCTTGACTCCATGAGCGCCGCGATCCACTGGGACGGGACGGAGTGGAGCATCGTGCCCACTCCGCAGCCGGGTGGCCGGTCGGTGGACGAGCTGCACGCCATCGACGCCATCGCCCCCGACGACGTGTGGGCGGTGGGGGAGTACTGGGACGAGGACGCCGATCCCCAGCCGCTCACCATGCACTGGGACGGATCGAGCTGGACCGTCGTGCCGAACGACTGTGGAACCTTCGTCGGCCTTCGTGGCATCACCGTAATCTCGCCGGACCTGCTCTGGGCCGTGGGGGACGCGACGACCTGTCGGTACGACGGGACGAGCTGGGTCGAGGTTCCCAGCCCTCAGCCACGCCTGCCATTGAACGAGATCGGCTATCCACTGCAGGCCGTCTCCGGCACCGGTCCGAACGACGTGTGGGCCGTCGGAGCCCGCGTCATCGACAACCCGAAGTTCCTCACCTTCCTCTCCTTCACCGAGCACTGGAACGGTACGAGATGGGTCCGGGTCGAAGTTGTCCCCGGTCAGATCCTGCGCGGGGTGGAGGCCATCGCCCCCGATGGCGTCTACGCCGTGGGCACGACTGGATCCTCACCCCTGATCGTGCACAACGACGGTTCCGGCTGGGAGGCCGTGCCAACCCCCGATTCCGATGAGGGTGGAGAGCTCTTCGGCGTAGAGGAGGCCGCCCCGAACGACCTGTGGGCCGTGGGGACCCTCTACGAGGACGACGCGCCCGCCCGCACGTTCGTCATCAACGCGCCCTCGGAGAGCGAGGGGACGGTGATGGGCTCGACGAACGTCGGCGGGGCGACCGTCTCGTGGTTCGGTCCCGAGACGGGCTCCGTCGAGACCGACGTCGGGGGTGACTACGCCGCCGCCGGCCTGACCGAGGGCACGTACACGTTCGTCGCCACCTACGCGGGATGTGATCCGGACTCGGCTCAGGTCACCGTCGTGGCCGGCCAGACCGTCACCCAGGACTTTCAGCTGGGCTGCTGATCCCGGGCGGCGCCGGGGATCAGGAACGCATGGATTCGCCGCGCTCCTGGCGTTCCGAATCGCCCCGGCCGTAGTCCCAGGAGAGGAGGCGCTCCGGAACCATCCGGAGCACGGTGCGGTCGTCCTGATCCATGGCCGAGCGGGTCCAGGCCCGACCCTGCTCTTCCCCGTAGCGCGTGGAGATCGCGAGGAGGAGCGCTTCATCCCTGCCCGCGACCTCGACCCGGCCGTGCGCCAGCACGGCGCGGTACGGCCTGTCCTCCGATGCGATCGAGATGGCGACATATGAACCTCGGACGACGTCGCGGCCCGTGTGGCGGCTCTCCAGCCGGGTGGTGAACCAGAACGCGCCGTCGCGCCAGAGGTACCAGAGAGGCCGCACCCGAGGCGCCCGACTGGCGTCGACGGTGGCGAAATGACACAGGCGCGGCTGGGAGAGAAAGGCCTCGAGTTCCTCGGGCGTGAGCGGCATGTGGGGGTCCCTCCGTCTCGGTTGGCAGAGCTACTTCACGGTCGTGGCTTCGACGAAGAGGAGCCCCGCGCCCTCCGTGAAGGTCTTCAGATCCTCGGCAGCCCGCTTCGCAGCTTCGCTCTTCATGTCTGCGGAGAAGCCGTCCCGGTCATCCCAGGAAAGGGCGGCAACGCCGTCATAGAGCCGTTCTTGGCCCTCGGGAACTCGGGTGACGAGATTCACGACGTAGTCCCTGAGGTGCTCGTAGCCGTCCCGCGCGATCGGCGCATGGCGCTCCAGCCAGTACCTGGCGAAGTCCTCCGTCGACATCTCGTCCTTCTTGCGGAGCCAGATATGGACCGTGAGCATAGGAGACCTCCTCTAGCGTCGGGACGTCCGTAACGCGGCAGGCTAGCACCGGATAGGGTGGGCCTCGTCCGGTGACTACCGAGCTCAGCTCGCTTGCCTGTTCGGTGCGCTCAGCGCTGTGAGCAAGCGGTTGGTCGTACCGGCGATCTCGTCCACGGCCGCGCCGAAGGCTTCGGCGTTCGCGCGGGACGGTTGCCTATAGCCGCTCACCTTGCGAACGAACTGCAGTGCGGCCGCTTGGATCTCCTCGTCCGTGACCGGTGCGTCGGATCGTCGCAACGTCTTGATGCTCCTGCACATGGCGCTTCCCTTCCTTGACTCCAGCGCGGCTACGGGGAGGAACGAGGAGGGCGTTCGCGGCTCGGCTCCTCCAAGCCGTCGGCCTCCCGTCTGGCGAGGACGAAGAGGAGGTCGGACAGGCGGTTGAGGTAGCGCAGGGCAACCTCGCTCACCTGCCCGCCGCGCTCGCGCATCTCCACCGAGCGGCGTTCGGCCCGGCGCACGGCCGTCCTGGCCAGGTCGAGCGCGGCCGACGCTGGGCTCGCGCCGGGAACGATGAACTCGCGGGGAAGCGGGTGCTCCTCCACCGATCGATCGATCCACTCCTCCAACGCCTCGACCATGGCGGGCGTCACGCGCGAGACCTCATCGGTCAGCCGGTCCCGCTCCGCCGGATTCGTCGCGAGGTCGGCGCCGAGCACGAACAGCTCTCTCTGCAGTTGCAGGACGAGCGGCCCCAGCTCCCCCGATGCGAGAGAGCGCGCCAGCCCGAGCGCCGCGACGGCCTCGTCGACGCTTCCGTAGGCCTCTGTTGCGGCGTCGGCCTTTGAGACCCGGCCTCCGTACAGGAGCCCGGTGGTTCCGTCGTCGCCTGTCTTGGTGTAGATCCGCACGCCGCTAGGATAGCCAGCGGCATCGTGGCCAAGCCCAGGATGCGTCGAAAGGAGGAAACGATGCCCGGACGATTCGGCTCGGTTATCACGGCGATGGTGACGCCGTTTCGCGATGACTTCTCCATGGACCTCGACGGAGCCCAGGAGCTGGCGCGGCACCTGCTCGAGAACGGCTCGGATGCGC
>JACDEY010000058.1 GCA_013816105.1 Actinomycetota bacterium | reverse complement strand
GCCGGCGAGCTTGCGTTCGGCCCGGTTGCGGCGGCGTCGATGCTTGGCGATCCCAGCGGCCTCTTCGATGAGCTGCCGCCGGTCCTCTGGGCGAGCCGTCAGGACCTCTTCGAGATGCCCCTGACCGATCAGGGTGTGCAGCGCCCGGCCGACGCCAGTGTCCGAGAGCAACTCCTGGACGTCGAGTAACCGGCACGGCCGGCCGCCGAGCCGGTACTCGCTCTCCCCCGAGCGGTAGAGCGTGCGGCTGATCTCGATCTCCGACGCGGGGATCGGGAGGAGCCCCGCCTCGTTGTCCAGCACCAGGCGCACCTCCGCCATGCCGAGTGGCGGGCGGCTGGGGCTCCCGGCGAAGATCACGTCCGACATCTGGGCGCCGCGCAGGGCGCCCGCCCCCTGTTCACCCAGCACCCAGGCGATGGCATCGGAGATGTTCGACTTGCCGGATCCATTGGGGCCGACGATCACACTGATGCCGGGAGTGAACTCGAGCGTGGTCTTGTCCGCGAAGGACTTGAAGCCACGAATGGTGAGGGAACGGAGGAACACCTTGCCCGGATGCTAACAGCGGCTTTCGGGCGAATCCGGAGATACGCTTCGGAAATCAGGACCGGGTGATCTCGAAATCCTTCGTGCCCGCCGGCGTCTCCTCGACCACCTCGACGTTCGAGACCTCGGCCCCGCGGGGGCCCGTTCGGCACCATGCCACCACGGCGTCCACCGCCCCTCCCTCACCTTCGAAGGCCGCCTCGACCCGTCCATCCGGGCGGTTCCGTACGCTCCCGGTCACGTTGCGGCTCAGTGCCTGTTCCCGGCAGTACCAGCGGAAGCCCACGCCCTGGACGCTTCCCGAGATGACCACCCGTACTCGCTTGGTCATGGACCTGCGCACGCTCCCGCGACTGGATCAGCTCTGGCATTGCGGGCAGAAGTAGCTCGTCCGACCCCCCACCTTTACGGAGTCGATCGGCGTCCGGCAGCGGCGGCATGCCTGCCCCCTGCGGCCGTACACCTTGAGCTCGTTCTGAAACTCCCCCGCCTTGCCGAACAGGTCCACGTACGCCTCGTCGCCCAGGGTGGTGCCGCGGAACCGGATCGCTTCCTGGACGACCTCACGCATGGATCGATACAGGCGGCGGACCTCCTGCGAGGAGAGGGAGTCGGACATCCGGTCCTGGCGCAGGCCGGCGGCGAAAAGCACCTCGTCGGAGTAGATGTTGCCGAGGCCGGAGACGAACCTCTGGTCCATGAGAAGCGTCTTGAGCTTCGCCGCACGCCTTCCGAGCTCGTAGGAGAACTGCTGCCAGGTGAAGTTGTCCTCCAGAGGATCGATGGCGATGTGGTCAAGCTCCTTGACGTTTCCGAGGTCATCGGCGGACGTGACGAACATCTCTCCGAACGTTCGGGGATCGAAATACCGGAGGTTCCCCGCTTGCATGAATTCGATCACCACGTGCGTGTGCTGCTGCAAGGCCTGGCGCTTCGTGCCGCGGATGAACTGACCGGACATGCCGAAGTGCACGACGAGCACGTCCCCGCCGTCAAGGTGCATGAGGACGTACTTGCCCTTGCGCTCGACCTTGGTGACCTTCTGGCCCGCCAGCCGGTCGGCGAACTCCTTGCGCCTCGTGTGTCGCCGAATGACGCGCATCGCATTCCGGTGTGGCCGCACGTCGACTTCCTTCACCCGCTTGCCGACGATCTCCTTCTCGAGATCTCGCCGCATCACCTCGACCTCGGGCAGCTCCACCCCGGCGCCCCCCTTTACGTTTCCCGGCCGCCGCCGCCGTCCCGCGACAGCCGTTCGAACGCCTCCCGGGCGGCCCTCTGCTCCGCCTCCTTCTTCGATCGACCGACGCCCCGCCCGAACTCGCGACCGGCGAGGTGAACGGTGGCGGTGAACTCCTTCTCGTGGTCGGGTCCACGCTCGAAGACGCGATACTCCGGCACCCTCGCGAGGTCCTGGGCGGCCATCTCCTGAAGGGTGGTCTTGTAGTCGCGGTCCCCCTCCCCGCGGGAGTAGGCCTCCATCCGGGGCCAGAACAGCCGCTGGATCAGGGCGAAGGCGACGTCGATGCCGCCGTCCAGGTACACGGCCCCTAGAACTGCCTCCAGGGCATCGCCCAGGATGCTGGCCTTCCTTCGACCGCCGGACAGCTCCTCCCCCCTCCCGAGGAGGAGCTCCTCGCCGAGGCCCAGCTCCGCGGCGACTCCCGCTAGCGTCCCCATGTTCACGATCGCGGCTCTGAGCTTCGCGAGCTCTCCTTCGGAGAGTTCCGGAAAACTCGAGTAGGCGAGGTCGGTGACGGCCAGGCCGAGCACTGCGTCCCCCAGGAACTCGAGTCGCTCGTTCGTCACCGAACGGCCGTGCTCGAAGGCAAAGGATCGATGGGTGAGGGCCATCTCCAGGAGCGACGGATCGGAGAAGCGCACGCCGAGAGACGACTCCAGCGTCGAGGAAGGGGCGGCCAAGGCTCGCGATTCGGGAACCGTCGCCCTACTCCTCGATCTCCACGGCCTGCCTTCCCGCGTAGTACCCACAGGTGGCACAGACGCGATGCGGGAGCTTCGGCTGGTGGCACTGCGGACACTCGGCAAACGTCGGGGGTTTCGCCTTCCAGTTGGCCGCCCGCTTGTCGCCTCGGGTCCTGCTCTGCCGCTTCTTCGGCGTGGCCATGGGTTTCGTGCTCCTTCCGGGTTCGTCGGGATCAGTTCGGCGGGGACTCGAGGGTCGGTTCCCGCAGCGGTTCGGGCAGGGTCAGGACGGACAGCGCCGACCACCGGTCGTCGATCTCGGGACCGCAATCACACGGGCCCTCGTTTCGGTCGCTCCCGCAGCGAGGGCAAAGGCCGAGGCAATCGGCTCGGCACAGCGGGGAGTACGGCATCGCGAGTACAACCGCGTCCCGGATCATGGGCTCTAGGTCGACCTCGCCATCCGCGAGGAGATAGGCGTCCAGTCCCTCGACCGCTCGGGGTATGAACAGCTCCCTCACGTCCATGTGGAAGGGCCACTCCACCGGCTTCAGGCAGCGCGCGCAATCGACCACCATCACTCCCCGGACCGGTCCCGAGACCAGGAGGCCCTCGACGACGTTCTCGAGCAGCAGCCGGGCTTCGATGGCCCGGTCGGCGGGGACTCGCGCGAGCGGGAGCTCGAGCCCGGCCACGGGCTCAGCCACCACTACGCGTCTTGAGTCGCCGGGACTGCCGAGCAGGTCGCGGACGTCGAGCATGATGCTCATTCGGCCTCCCGGTCCATGACGCCGAACTCCTCCTCGGCGGCGCTCACGCCCCGAAGCTTGTCCCGGCCGCGTTGCACCTGGGCGATCGACCGCTCCAGCTCCGCGTGTGTCTTCTCGAGCGCGATCTCGAACTGGGCGAGCTTCGCGTCCACGTAGTCCTCGGCCTCCAGCCGGACCTGGCGAGCCTGCTCGCGCGCGTCGGCGAGGATCCGCTCCGCCTCCTCCCGAGCCGCCAGGACGACATCCTCACCGGACACCAGGCGGGTCCGTTCAGCGTGAGCCTTCTGCACCACCACCTCGGCGTCGCGCCGAGCCTTGGCGAGAAGCTCTTCGCGGTCCTTCACCAGCCACCGCGCCTGCTTGATCTCGTCGGGAAGCTCGCCCCGTGCGGCCTCGAGCAGCTCGAGCATCTCTTCGCGGTTTACGAGGACGCTGGATGAGAGCGGCATCGACTTCGCCTCGGAGATCAACTCCTCCATCTGCTGGATCCGCGCACTGATGTCCACCGCTCGCCTACTCCTTCCGCACCGAGTGGGTGGGCGGCTCGAGCTTCGCCTCCAACCGCACCGCGACCGCCTTGGGAACCAGATCCGAGACGTCCCCGCCGAACCGGACCACTTCCTTGATCAGTGAGGATGACAGGAAGGACCATTGGGGGCTCGTGGGGACGAGGAAGGTCTCCACTCCGCCGAGGCGAGTGTTCATCTGCGCCATCTGGAGCTCGACCTCGAAGTCGGTCACCGCTCGGAGGCCCTTCACGACGACCCGGCTCCCCCGTTCGCGGGCGAAGTCGACGAGCAAGCCTGAGAAGGACGCCACCTCGACGCGATCGATGTCGGCGACAGCTTCTCTAAGCATCTCCATCCGCTCCTCCACGCTGAACAGCGGCTCCTTGCCCGGGTTCTCGAGCACCGCAACCACAACGCTGTCGAAGCACCGTGACGCGCGCCGGACGATGTCCAGATGACCGTGGGTGACCGGATCGAACGTCCCGGGACACAGAGCCGGAGGCCCCATCGTCGATGCCTCCCGAATCATCAGATGGCGAACACGATGAGGACGGCGTCGCCATAGCAAAGCCGCCGCTCAGCAAGCCAGTCTATCGGAATGACAGGGCTGTAACTCTTGGACGACCTCGTGAGCACTACGCGCGATCCCGGCCCCACCATCCCACCTTCCCCGAGCTCGGCGAGAACGCGCTCGAGCAGCCGCGGCTCGAAGCGGTAGGGAGGGTCCGCGAGCACGAGATCGAACGATCCGGACCGCTGTCTGAGGAAGCCTCGAGCGTCGAGCCTGCGGACCTCCGCCAGCGCTTCGAGGCGGGTTCGGCGCAGGTTCTCCACTATCGTACGGACCGCCGCGGGCGCCGAGTCGACGAAAAGCGCACGAGCCGCCCCTCGGGAGAGCGCCTCGATGCCCAGGGCGCCGGTGCCGGCGAACAGGTCGAGGACCCGAGCGCCCTCGACATGGTCTCCCAAGCTCGAGAACAGCCCCTCCCGCGCCCGGTCGGACACCGGGCGGGTGCCCGCCGGGACGGGGGCGAGGCGGGTGCCCTTCGCCAAGCCTCCGATCACCCTCACTGGCGAGCCCGCCTCTCGTCCGAAGGAAGTCTGGCCTCCCCTATCACGTATGGCATGAGGGATCCCCCGGGCGCCGGCGGCAGGAAACGGCGAAGCCGAACGCCGAACCCCTGCGCCGCCAGCGCGCCCGGCGTGTCGCGGTTCGGATGGCAGCCCCCCGCGAGGAACCCCCAGGGCCTCGTCATGCGGTCCTGCCACCGGGCGATCCGGGCACGGTCCGAGCGCACGTGCTCGTAG
The DNA here is from genome assembly GCA_013816105.1 of Actinomycetota bacterium. GTDB lineage: Bacteria > Actinomycetota > UBA4738 > UBA4738 > UBA4738 > JACDCJ01. Next base: position 1,641 of record JACDEY010000058.1, on the reverse strand, counting down.
AAGCGGACCGACCCGCCCGGGCGGAGAACCCGTTCGCCCTCCGAGATCGCCCGGCGAAGGTCCTGAACCGAGCAGAGGGTCAGCGAGAAGACCACCGTGTCGAAAGTCCGGTCGGCGAAGGGCAACCGCTCGGCCTCCGCCGCCACGAGGGCGACCGGCACGCGCGCCTCGGAGAGTCGCGCTCGCGCTCTCCGACGCATGTTGGGCTCGGGCTCCGCGGCCACGATCCGAGTCGCGAGCCCGTAGTGGCGCAGGTTCGCTCCCGTGCCCGCTCCTACCTCGAGGACGATGCCCGCGGCCGGGCCGCACAGCCCCTCGCGAAAGGCCCCCTCCCAGGGCTCGGCCGCACGCGCCAGCCGGTCGTAGAGGAACGCGAACACGGGATGGCGCTTCACCGTTGTGGGCTCCCTTGCCGGCGACCGGGCCTCACGAATGGAACAGCCACTCGATGGCCTGTCCGCGAAACGAGGACCGGAGCAGGTCCAGCAGCGACGGATGGTCTTGGAGCGTCGGGTCGGCGTCCACGAGGTCGAACGCTCGGGCGCGCGCTCGCGCGACGATGTCGGCGTCCTCGGCAAGCCGTGCGAGCTTGAGGTCGGGCAGCCCCGACTGCCGGATGTCGAACAGGGTCCCCTCCCCTCGCAGGCGCAGATCCTCGTCCGCGAGCTCGAACCCATCGGTCGTCCGCGCCATCGCCGCGAGCCGCGCGGTCGCCGAAGGGTTGTCGGTGCCGCTCTCGTCGAACAGCACGCAGTACGAGGCCGCCTGGCCGCGCCCGATCCGGCCCCGCAGCTGGTGGAGCTGGGCGAGGCCGAACCGCTCCGCGTTCTCGATGAGCATCACCGTGGCGTTCGGGACGTCGACTCCCACCTCCACCACGGTGGTCGCGATGAGCACGTCGGCGTCGCCCGCGCGGAAGTCCTCCATCGCCGCCGCCTTCTCGGCCGGGCGCATCCTGCCGTGCAGGAGGCGGATGCGCAGGTCCGGGAAGATCTCCGTGGCGAGCCGCTCGGCCTCCCGCTCCGCGGCCCTCACCTCCAGGCGGTTCCCCTCGTCGATCGCCGCACACACGACGAATGCCTGACGCCCCGCCTCCGCCTGCTCGCGGACGAGAGCGTAGGCGCGCAGGCGTTCCGCGGGCGAGCGAACGATCCGGGTCTCGACCGGCCTCCGACCCGCCGGGAGCTCGTCGAGCACGGAGACGTCGAGGTCTCCGTAGTAGGTGAGGGCGAGAGTCCGGGGGATAGGGGTCGCGGTCATGATCAGCACGTCGGGGCTCGCGCCCTTCTCCTTCAGGGTGAGCCGCTGGTGCACGCCGAAGCGGTGCTGTTCGTCGATGACGGCCAGTGACAGATCGGAGAACGCCAGCCCCTCCTGCACCAGGGCATGGGTTCCGAGAAGGAGGTCGACGGAGCCCTCCCGCACGGCCCGGAGCACTCGCTCACGATTCCGCCCCGTCACCGAGGCGGTGAGCAAGGCGTAGACGGGCGGCCGGTCCCGCGCTCCGAGGTCCGGGGAGGACCGGCCGGAGGCGACAGGGTGGGCTGCCCCGAGCAGGCTCTGCTGTCCGTCCGCCGCGGGGATCACCTCCGGGAGGTCGAGTACGTCCTGCGCCCCGAGGGGGGCCAGCAGCATCCGAAC
>JACDEY010000254.1 GCA_013816105.1 Actinomycetota bacterium | reverse complement strand
CCGGCGGCGGTCCCGCTCCGTCCTTCGACGGCTGAGCTGGGCCGCCCTCATCGCCGGCCTCGCGATGATCGCCTACGTTGCCTATCAGCTATGGGGCACGGGGCTCGCGACCGCGGCCGCGCAGTCCCGTTTCCGTACGGACCTCACGCGGGCCGGATACCCGGAACGTCCCGAGGCCGGGGAGCCGGTTGGGTTCATCCGCATACCTCGCCTCGGCGTCGACGCAGCGTTCGTCCAGGGGATCGACGAAGACACGCTCGAACGGGGGCCCGGGCATTACCCGGGCTCGGCCCTACCGGGTGAGCGAGGCAACGTCGCGATCGCGGGGCACCGCACGACGTACGCCGCGCCGTTCTGGGCCCTGGATACCCTCGTCCCCGGTGACCACATCGCGCTTCGGACGGCCGCGGGGGAGTTCCTCTATCGCGTCGTCTGGGAGAGAGTCCTCGACCCGGGAGCCGTCTGGGTGGTTCGTCCGACGGAGGTGCCCTCGCTCACCCTGACCACGTGCAACCCTCGCTTTCGCGGAACCGAGCGACTCGTCATCAGGGCCGAGCAGATCTACGGGCAAACGCCCGACGGCTTCATTGACCGGCGATCGGCGGGCCTGGGGCTGGGCGGCGGTTCCTTCGCTTCCGGGTCATCCCTCGAGCTCGGGCGTTAGCGGCCGGACGGTCTGGGGAGGATCCGGCAAGAGGCAGACGACCGACTCGGCTGCCTCCATCACCGCTCCGCGAGTGAACGGGAGGGGATGGAACCTACCGGTCGACCAGAGCTCGAACTGGTCGTTGTAATGAGGGCTGGCGGGATTCCCAGACTGCCCCAGGGTGTTCGTCCCGACCGACCGGTCGAGGTCTGCCAGGTCGATGATTTGTCGCCACGACGGGACGACGACCGCCTCATAGGAGACGCCGGGCTCGAAGAGGCCCTGCAGGACCGTCTGCTCGTCTCCTCCCATCGGGGCCACACCGCCGGTGAAAAGCTCGGCGAGGTCCGGGATGACGGCGAGCGGGCCAGCGAAGCGCACCCTGTGGAGGCCTCCCCACGACCAGGGGGCCATGTCAGCGCCGAAGGCGGCGGTGAGCTCGTCGAGGGCAGCGTCCAGCGCTTCCCGCAGAACCACGTCTCGCCCGGAGCGGCCTTCCCCCCCGAACCAGGTCGCGATCGGGTAGGCGAGCAGATGGGGCAGCACCTGATACTGGAACGTGTTCGTCCACTGACGCCTCGCGTACGCGTGGTCGTACAGTTCCTCGCCCAGCCGCGGGCGAAGGATGGCCTCGGCGATCCTTCGGCACCACACCTCGAAGACCGCTGCGGCGGCTGAGTCCGCCGCGATGTCGAAGTCCCATTCCTTCAGCAGCGCGAGCGCCCGCCGCTGACGCTCGTCGGCCGGCCTCACCTCGAGCAGCCATGGCACCATCTGCCGGGCCGGGAGCGAAACGGTGTCCATCTGGATCCGAGCGAACGACTCGGGGTCGTGCAGGGGCGTCGCGGTGAGAAGCTCGGTGATGCGCCTGGCGCGGTGGGCGGGAAGGAAGTCCCGTCCGAGATCCCAGGGATAGGAATCGTCGTACGGCTTGTTGTTCGCGGACACGAGGAATGCCTCGTCCGGGTTGTAGCTCCATGGCAGCTCATCGAACGGGACGTAGCCCTCCCATTCGAAGGCATCCGTCCAGCCGGGCGCCGGTACTGAGCCATCGCCGGCACGCCGGATGGGATGCAGGCCAGTGCACTGATATCCGATGTTTCCTTCGATGTCGGCGTAGACGGCGTTCTGTCCGGGACACGTCCAGCCCCGCAGCGCCGAGCGGAACTCCGCGAAGTCGCTTGCCGTGTCGAGGCCGTGCACCGCGGAGGGCTCGAGCGCCTCCTCCAGTCCGACGAATCGCAGGGCGTACGTCTCCCGGATCGTCCCCGAGACCACTTCCGGGCGGGCGATCCCGACGAGGTAGGAGTCGAGGATCGGGCCGTGTCGCGACTCCCGGGCCTCGATGATCTGCGGCACGCTTCGCCCCCGCACCTCGATCACCTCGCGGTGGAGGGCGAGCGGCTCCCATCTGCCCTGGTAGAGGGCGGCGGCACCGTCCTCGCTGAGGCGCTCGAGGTAGAGGTCCTGCGTGTCGCCCCCCACGTTCGTGAAGCCCCACGCGATCCGATCGTTGTGGCCGATGACCACCCCCGGCGAGAAGGGGAACGCCACGCCGCGAACGTTCAGTCCCGGAGCGGTGAGATGAACCTCGAACCACGCGGAGGGCATCTGGGCGAGTAGGTGTGGGTCGTTCGCGAGGAGTGGCATCCCCGACACGCTTCGCCGGCCGCCTACCACCCAGTTGTTCGATCCCTGCCCGCTTGGGGGGTGGGGCGCCTCCCGGAGCAGCTCGAGGGCCGCCCGAGGGCCGGTCCGGGCGCCCTCCTTGCCGGCCACCACGACGGAGGACTCCGAAGGAAGGCCCGGGAAGAGCGCGGCGACAGCGTTCCAGCCCATTCGGCGGGCGATC
>JACDEY010000004.1 GCA_013816105.1 Actinomycetota bacterium | reverse complement strand
GGACCGCACATTCGAGGGTGACGCGGTCGGCAGCTGGGGCGCGCACACCATCCTGGCGTCTCCCCACCAGAACGGGTTCTATCAGGCCGGCCACCACGGCGGGGTGGGGCAGGAGGACGGGCCCGGGTGGGGTTGCGACAGCTTCAAGGACGGGCCCTGGGCGGCAACGATGGAGGACTACTTCGACGAGAACGGCGAGCCCCCACCTCCCCCACACGTCCCCACCTGCATGCCGATGGAGAACGGCCTGGGGCCGTATCGACCCTCACCCGTCCCCTGGACCACGACCATCATGAACCGGATGGACGAAGCCGGCCTCCCCTGGGGAATCTATGCCCCCCAGTACGGAGAGGGGAGCTACGGATGGTCGGTCTGTCCGACATTCGCAGACTGTCTCTACACCGAGCAGACCGAGAATCACGTCCCGCCCGAGCGCTTCGACCACGATGCGAAGAACGGGCTGCTTCCGAGCCTCTCCTTCGTCATCCCTCGGGCCCACGACTCGCAGCACAACAGCGCGTCGATGCTGCAGGGGGACAACTGGATCGCGGAACAGGTCGCCGCCGTGATGGAAGGACCGGACTGGGAATCCTCGGCAATCTTCATCACCTACGACGACTGCGGATGTTTCTACGATCATGTCCCGCCTCCACCCGACGCGGGGATCCGGGTTCCCATGGTGATCGTCAGCCCGTACGCAAGGGCGGGCTTCACCGACTCGAACGTGGCCACGTTCGCCTCGATGCAGGCCTACACGGAGCGGAACTTCGGCCTGGCCCCGATGTCGACTGAGGATGCCACCGCCTACCCCTACACGGACAGCTTCGACTACACGCAGGAGCCCCTGCCCAGGATCGTCATGGAGCAGCATCCACTGCCGGCCTGGGAGATCCAATACCTCAGATCGCATCCCCCGGAGCCGGAGTTCACGTGACCGCCCCCCGCGGGCCCGGGGGTGGAGCTTCGACCGCGGTCCCGCCGAGGAAACAGGTATGACTGATGGGCTGCGGCCCACCCGGTCTCAGGAGCTCGGAGCCCCCAGTAACACCTCGCGCAACTGCGCCAAGCCGGCGGGCGAGCGGCTCATGAGGTGTCCCGTATCCGGTACCAACGTGGTGTCCAGCGAGAGCGCGGCGCCGTCCAACCGATCGATGAAGAACGCGGCATGGGTCGGGCCCCCGGTCTGGTCGCGCTCGCCGAACAGGAACACCAGCCGGGTGTTCGGATATTCGTAGTCGCTCCCCCCCGAGTCGATGCTGTCGCGGTTCCACACGTCGGTGAAGGATTCGTCGTGGCGGGCACAGGGGCCGTCGCCGTTGTAGTAGCCGTAGGACGCGTCCATTATCGGGGTCGAGTAGCTCGTGAACCAGAGGTCCCGATCGCCCTCTCGGAGGCATCCCACCGCCAGCGCGGCGTGCGGGGGACCTCCGCTCGGCACCACGACGTCAAGGATCCCGTCCAGCCCGTAGTGGGTCAGCGGGAACGAGATCTGGGAGGCGCCGCCGCTGTCCCCCGCGAGGCAGAAGCCACAGACGCCGACGTCGTGTTCGGGAACGGACAGGCTCTGGTAGACCGTGTCGTGAACCCATCGGATTACCGTGGAGGGGCGGCACGCCAGCCGGGCCGGGCCCACTTCCTCGCCGGGCGCCGCCTCAAGCCAGGAATCGTGCCAGTTGACGAGAACGACCGCGAGCCCTTCGCCGCGCAGATCATCGAAGAAAGTCTGCGTGGTGCTGCCGCGGAACAGGCCCCACTTCGTAGTGCCCCGCCCGGCGCTGAAGAACATGACCATCCCCCTCGGCCGGGCGTCCGCGGACTGAACCGTCAATCCCCCCGTGGCGTCCTCTCGCACATCGGGACAGCTCACCGCGAACTCCAGTTCGCACTCCGCCCCAGCAGGGCAGTCCGCGGAACCGGAGAGGACGGAGAGTTCCCCGAGCGGAAGCGCCTCCGTAGGCGAGGGCGCGGATCCGGTGGGAGATGAAGGTGGGCTCGTCGGGGGGAGTGAGGGAGTTTCCGGTGAAGTCGGGGCGTCGGACCTATGGGGCCGATCGCCGGACCGGCCCGATCGCACCCGGTCGGGAGTGACCGCGTCCCCGCCGCAGGCGACCGCCAGGACGATAAGTGTCGTCGCGAGCGCACCGAGCCGCAGCATGACCTTCATGTTCCCAGGGCCACCCGGCCGATTCCGCACTCGATCGCGATCTCATCGTTTCGCTACAAGAGCGCCACGATCGATACCCGTGGAAGAGCCATCGTAAGAAGCCGGTTCGCCGGCCAATGAGGACTCAGACGGGCAGGCCGAACACCCACATCTTGAAGTCGATCGACCCGATGTACACCCGCCCGTCGGCGACTGCCGGAGAGGTCCGCACCGCACCTCCCGTGAGGTAGCTGAACAACGCCTCACAGGGATTCGAGCAGTCCTCCGGGAACGCGAGCAACCTGCCCTTGCCGGAGCCGATGTACACCACTCCATTGGCTACCGCGGGCGACGACTTGATGGGCTTCGCCGAGCCGCTGCTGCCCGTCCAGAGCGGCGAGCAGGGATTCTCGCATATGGTGGGAAAGACGTACATCAGTCCGTCGCCCGAGCCTACGAAGACCTTGCCGTCGTGAATGGCCGGTGAGGAGCGCACGTCACGCCCGGCCCTCCCGAGCCACAGCGGCTCGCAGGTCGGGTTCGGGCAAGGGGCCGGAAACGCGTACAGGAACCCGTCGTCGGACCCGACGTAGGCGACGCCGTCCACCACGGAGACCGAGCCCTGGATGGTTCCCCCCGTCAGGCCGGTGAACAGCGGCTGGCAGGGGTTGCTGCAGTTCTCGGGGAACCCGTACATCTTGTGGTCCAGCGACCCGATATAGATCACGCCGTCGACAATTGTGGGAACCGAGCGGACGCCGTTCCCGGCGTCGGCGACCCAGGTCGGATTGCACTGCCCGGTGCAGTTCTCGGGAAACGCGTAGAGCTCCCCCGCGCTCGAGCCGACGTAGACCACGCCATCCTTCACTACCGCGGAGGAGCGGACGTCCCCGTTGGTCTGACCCGTCCAAATGGGCATGCAGGGGGTGGCGCACGTGGCAGGGAACGCGTAGAGCTTGTCGTCGTCGGAGCCGACGTAGACGACGCCGTTCTCCACGGTTGGCGAGGAGAAGATGAGGTCTCCCGTCAGGCCGGTCCAGATCGGCTCGCAGGTCAGGTTACCCTCGCAGGCCGCAACGTCGAAGGCGGACAGCTTCTTGTCGAAGGACCCGACGTACGCGATGCCGTCCACGACGGCCGGCGAGGAGTTGATGCGGTCGCCGGTAATGCCGGTCCAACGCACCACCATGTTCGAGACGTTGGACGGGCTGAGGATGTTCTCGAAGGGCGTGAAGCTCGTGTGCCGGAGATCGAACCCGAGGTGAGGCCAGTCTCCGCCCCCTCCCCCGCCGCCCGTGACGGTGAATGTCGTGAAGTCGCTCAGGCCGCTCGTCTCTCCTTGCGCACCGATGAGGTGCTCACCGGGGGTGGCATCGCCTGGGATCCGCGTGTTATTCGTGAATCCTCCGGTTCCGTTCGTCGTGTCCGTCGCGATCGTCTGGGAGTCGAATCGGATGTTCACGGTCTCGGAGGGGCCGAAGCCGGTTCCGCTGATCTGCACCGCCGAGCCGGGAGGGCCGGAATCTGGCCTAGCCTGCACTCGTGGGGCCGCCGGGGCAGCAGGCACCGGGAGCGCCATCGAGACGACGGCTATGGCGGCGGCGAGCAGGACGACGACCCAGGAGGTGTGGCGGCGCACGGACGAGTGGCTCGATCGCATTTGAGGACTCCTTCTGAAATACGAGACTTAGCGGGCCGCACAATACTGGCACACCGCGCCCGAGAACCACAAGCGAAAACACGCCGAAACCCTCTTATTCCTGGTCCATCGCCCGTGTCGTATGGCACTGTGGACGGGTGACGAGGATGAGGCCCCGGTCGGCCGGAGCCCGGCTGCGGGCCGTACTGACTCTCGCCGCCCTGGCCGGCTTCGCGTGCACGAACGTGCTGCCCGGCCCGTTCGCCCGATCCCCCTCGGCCCCGCGGATCACCGGGTGGCTGCACACCGAGGGGACGCGGATCCTGGACGAGGACGGGGAGGAACTGCGAATCCTATCCGTGAACGTGCAGGGCATGGGCAAGGGCGACGGATCCCCCCGTGTCCAGACCTCGGAGGACAAGGGCTGGTCCGTCCCGACCCCCGACACCTATACGAACATCGCCACCTGGGGCTTCAACGCCGTGCGCCTGCCCATCGCGTGGGCGAACCTGGAGCCCGATCCTCCCGTTCGAAACCCCGACGGCACCCTCTCCCACCGGTACAACGAGATCTACCTGTCGGCGCTGGACGGCATCGTCCGCGCGTTCGGCGACCAGGGGCTGGCGGTGATCCTGTCCATGTCGCAGCGGAAGTGGTCCCCGGCCTTCGAGATCGAGGGCGCCGGTGGCGAGCCCTCGGTGGGGAGCGGCATGCCGTCGTGGCTGTACCCGCAGAGCGTCTACAAGCAGATCTATCAGGCGAAGCACGACTTCTTCGCCGACGAGAACGACTCGTGGGCGGGCTTCGCCGATGCCTGGAAGCTCGTGGCCGGGCGCTATGCGGAGGATCCGACGGTTGTGGCGGTGGACGTCATCAACGAGCCGTACTTCGGGACGCGCTGGCTACCCACGGCGGAGGATCTCCACCTCGACGCCTTCTACGAGCACGTCGGGGGGGCGATCCGCTCGGTCAACCCCCGCGTCCTCCTCGTCTTCGAGGACAGCCAGTACAAGGGGGACGGCCTCTTCGGCATGAGCGGCCCGCCCCCGTTCGACAACATCGTGTACTCCTTCCACCTGTACACGCAGAACTGGGACCCGCAGGGGGTCGAGCGGCTGAGCGCCTACTGGGAGCGGGCCCGGACGTGGCAGGTCCCCTTGTGGATCGGGGAGTTCAACCGGTTCGGGCAGGGTGAGGAGGGACCGGCCCAGCCGCCGTCGGACTGGACGGAGCAGCTCTCGGCGATGCTCTCCCATTGCGAGGAGGAGGGGATCAGTTGGTCGTACTGGGCCTACCGGGGACGCGACGCGCTCGGGACGGGCAGGGACGACGTGGCCAACCCGGAGTTGCTGGAGCTGCTCCAAGAGGGGTTCTGAGCCCGGTCAGAGTCCCAGCCCGCGAGCGATGATCCGGCGCTGGATCTCCGAGGTCCCCGAGTAGATCGTGCCTCCCACGGCGTCCCGGAGCGCGCGCTCGATCTCGAACTCCGTCATGTATCCGTAGCCGCCGTGCACCTGGACCGCGTCGAGGTGCGTGCGAACGTTGGCCTCGCTCACGAACGCCTTCGCCACGGCGGCGTCCATCGTGGTCTCGTGACCATGATCCATGAGCCACCCCACCCGCAGGACGAGGGCTCGGGATGCCTCGACCGCGATCTTCATGTTGGCGATCTTGTCGGCGACGGACTCGTACTTCGCGATGGGCTTGCCGAACTGCCGTCGCTGACGAGCGTATGCGACGCACGCCTCCATCGTTCGACGCATGACCCCGACCTGGCTCGCCATGATGCAGGCTCGCTCCCACCGCATGGACGTCTGGAAGATCTCGCCACCCTTCCCGGGACCGCCGAGCATGGCCGACTCGGGAACGAAGCAATCGTCCAGGACGACGTCGGACATGGGCGAGGTCCTGAGGCCCATCTTGTCCGCGGGCGCCTCCACGAGGCAACCCCTGGTCCCCGCCTCCACGAGAAACACGCTCAGGCCGAACGGCCCGATCCCTGCCTCCTCCGTCCGGGCGAAGACCAGGAGCAGGTCGGCCACCGGCGCGTTGGTGATGAAGGTCTTCCGCCCGTTCAGAACGTACCCTTCGCCCCTCCGCCGCCCGCTCGCCTTCATCCCGAACGCGTCCGAGCCGGCCTCGGGCTCGGTGATCGTGTGACAGCCGATGAGCTCCCCGGAACAGAGGCCCGGCAGCCATCGGCGGCGCTGTTCCTCCGTGCCGAACGTCCAGACGGGAATGACGCTCGTCCACATGTGGGCGTTGATGGAGAACACCAGCCCGTTGTCCTTGCAGCCGTAGCCCAGCGCCTCCAGCGCCAGCATGGTGGTGACGACATCCGCTCCCCCACCGCCGAACTGCTCGGGGGCGGGAAGCCCGTGGATCCCGAATCCCCCGCATCGGTCCCAGTTCTCGCGGGAGAAGCCCCCGGAGCGGTCGAGGTCCCCCGCGTCGTCGGGGAGACTACGCGCGAAACGAAGGACGGAGTCGAAGAACTCGGCCTGCTCGGGCGCCACCCATTCGATCGGCGCCGGAGCGGCGGCTCTCAATCCTTGGACGCCTTCTGTCGAACGAGCTGCTCGATGTCACCGACGGTCCGGAAGTGGTCGGCCACCATGTCGGCGTCATCGATCTCCACGTCGAACTCCTCCTCGAGGAACGCGACGAGCTGCAAGAGCCCCAGTGAATCCATCACCCCGGAAAGCAGGGGGGTGTCATCCGTCAGCGACTGCTGGGTCTCTTCGAACATGATCTCTTCCGCGATGAACCCGCGGATCCGCTCGGCGACTTCCACGACGAACCTCCAACATCTCCCGAGAAGTGTTAGGTGCCGGGGCTCCCAACCCGACGCGAGAGGAGGATAGCACGGGCACAGACGGGGGCCGCTCTCGCGGCCCCCGTTAGGTAGGCGTCGTGAACCGGGGGGCCTCGCCCCTACCCGGCCTCGCTCGGGCCGATCGGGCCGCCTAGGGCCTGCTCGGCTTCCTCGCGCGTCATCGACCCGATCGAGGTCAGGCGCTCCTCCTCACCGAGCTCCCTGGCTTCCGTCAGCTCCCGCTGGCGCGCCAGCCAGTACTCGGGGATGGCCTCCGGCTTGATCCGCACCATCACGTTCCGGTATCGGCCCAGTCCGGTGCCGGCAGGGATGAGCTTGCCGATGATGACGTTCTCCTTCAACCCCAGAAGCGGGTCCGACTTCGCGGAGATGGCCGCCTCGGTGAGCACTCGCGTCGTCTCCTGGAACGATGCCGCGGCGAGCCAGGAGTCGGTCGCCAAAGAGGCCTTCGTGATGCCCATCAGGATGGGGCGGGCGGACGCCGGCTCCCCGCCGGACTCCACGACCGCGGCGTTCGTCTCTTCGAAGCGCTTGCGCGCCACCAGCTCTCCGGGCAGGAACTCGGTGTCGCCCGGCTCGATGATGTGCACCTTCCGCAGCATCTGCCGCACGATCAGCTCGATGTGCTTGTCGTGGATCGTGACGCCCTGCGAGCGATAGACCTGCTGAACCTCGTCCACCTGGAACAGCTGCAGCGCCTGGACGCCCTCCACCCGCAGCTTCTCGTGGGGGTTGACGGACCCTTCGGTTAGCTGCTGGCCGACCTCGACCCGGGCCCCGTCTGAGACGGCGACGCGAGCGCGCAGCGAGACCGCGTACTGCACCTGGTCGCCGTCGTCCGACGTGACGGTGATCCGTCGAACCTTCTTCTCCTCGTCGTCCTCGATCTCGGCGACGCCGGAGAGCTCGGTGATCTGAGCCTCGCCCTTCGGCCGGCGCGCCTCGAACAGCTCCTGGACGCGGGGCAGGCCGTGAGTGATGTCCTCACCGGCCACGCCGCCGGTGTGGAACGTCCGCATCGTGAGCTGGGTGCCAGGCTCCCCGATCGATTGGGCGGCGATGATGCCGACGGCCTCACCGATGTCGACGAGCCGCCCGGTCGCCATGTTGCGCCCGTAGCAGAGGCGGCAGACGCCGACCTCCGCGTCGCAGGTGAGGACCGAGCGGACGTACACGGTCTCGAGATCGCCCTGCTGGATGGCGTCGACGACGGCTCGCTGCTCGACGTCCCCGATCAGCGTGTCCTTGGCCACCACAGTCTTCCGTCCGATCTTCACGGCCTCCGCGACGACGCGCCCGAAGAGCTTCGTGTCGAGGACCGCCTTCGTGACGGGATCGAGCCTTCCGTCGGGCAGGCGGTTGGCCACGTGCACCGGCATGCCCCTGTCCGAGCCGCAGTCCTCCTCCCGGATGATGACCTCCTGCGCCACGTCCACGAGCCGGCGGGTCAGGTATCCGGAGTCGGCGGTGCGGAGCGCGGTGTCCGCCAGTCCCTTTCTGGCTCCGTGGGTGGAGATGAAGTACTCGAGGACCGTCAGGCCCTCGCGGAAGTTCGCCTTGATGGGACGCGGGATGATCTCGCCCTTCGGGTTGGCCACCAGGCCTCGCATTCCGGCGATCTGGCGGATCTGCATGATGTTCCCCCGGGCTCCGGAGTAGGCCATCATGTAGATGGGGTTCCGCTCGGTGAAGGTAGCCTCCATGGCGTCCTTCACCTCGTCGGTGGCCTCCGTCCAGATCTGGATGAGCTCCTGGCGCCGCTCCTCGTTCGTGATGATCCCCTTGCGGTACTGCGCCTCGATCTTCTCTGCCCGCTTCTCGTGATGGTCGAGGATCTTGCCCTTCTCCTTCGGCGAGACCACGTCGTCGATGCCGATCGTCACCCCGGCGCGGGTGGAGTAGTGGAATCCCAGCCGCTTCAGGTTGTCCAGGACCGTTTCGACCTGGGCCTTGTCGTACCTGCTCACGCACTGGTCGACGATCGCGCCGACGTCACGGTTCTGGATGTGGTGGTTGAGGTACTCGAAGTCCAGCGGGAAGGACTCGTTCAGGATCACGCGCCCGACGGTCGTTTCGATGAGCGGTATGCGCCCGTTCGTCAAGCCGGCGTCCCATCCCTCGGGGAGCATCTCGGGCGCCATCGCCTTTCCGGGCAGCCGCACCTTGACGATGTCGTGCAGGTCGACCCTTCCCGCGTCGAGGGCCATGAGCGCCTCGTCGGCCGAGCCGAAGCGTGCGATCTCCTCGTCCTTCTCGGGACGGGGGTTGGCGATCGTCAGGTAGTAGATGCCGAGCACCATGTCCTGGGTCGGAATGGCGATCGGGCGGCCGTGCGCCGGAGACAAGATGTTGTTCGTGGAGAGCATCAGGATCCGGGCTTCGGCCTGGGCCTCCGCCGAGAGCGGAAGGTGAACGGCCATCTGGTCCCCGTCGAAGTCCGCGTTGAAGGCCGTGCACACCAGCGGGTGGATCTGGATGGCCTTGCCCTCCACCAGGACCGGCTCGAAGGCCTGGATCCCGAGGCGGTGCAGTGTCGGCGCCCGGTTCAGCATCACCGGGTGCTCCTGGATGACCTCCTCAAGGACGTCCCAGACCTGCGGGCGCGCCCGCTCGACCATGCGCTTCGCGCTCTTGATGTTCTGCGCCAGGCTCAGGTCGACCAGTCGCTTCATGACGAACGGCTTGAACAGCTCGAGCGCCATCTGCTTGGGCAGGCCGCACTGGTGGAGGCGAAGCTCCGGCCCGACGACGATGACCGACCGGCCGGAGTAGTCCACGCGCTTGCCCAGCAGGTTCTGGCGGAACCGGCCCTGCTTGCCCTTGAGCATGTCGGAGAGCGACTTCAGCGGGCGGTTTCCGGGGCCGGTGACCGGACGGCCGCGCCGGCCGTTGTCGAACAGCGCGTCCACGGCCTCCTGGAGCATCCGCTTCTCGTTGTTGACGATGATCTCGGGAGCCTGGAGGTCGAGGAGCCGCTTCAGACGGTTGTTCCGGTTGATCACCCGGCGGTACAGATCGTTCAGATCGGACGTGGCGAAGCGGCCGCCGTCGAGCTGGACCATGGGACGCAGATCCGGCGGGATGACAGGCACGGCTTCGAGCACCATGCCCAGCGGCGAGTTCTTCGTTCCGGTGAAGTGTGAGACCACCTTCAGCCGCTTGATGGCCTTCTGTCGGCGGGTTCCCTTCGCGGTCTTGATCTGCTCGCGGAGGAACGCCGCCTCACCCTCGAGGTCGAGATCGAGAAGCAGCCGCTTGATGGCCTCGGCCCCCATCCCACCCTCGAAGTAGTCGCCGAAGCGCTCGCGCAGGCTGCGATAGATCTGGTCGTCGGCCACCAGCTGCTTCACGGAAAGGCCCTTGAACGCCGAAGAGACGTCGTCCAGGTGCTGGACCTCTCGCATCGCCGCGTCCCGGATGCGGTCGACGTCGCGCTGCGCTTCTCGGCGTGCGGCAGTGAGCTGCGCGCTCTTCGCGCCCTCGCCCTCCAGGTCCCGGAGCCGGTCCTCCAGCTCGGAGAGCCGCTTGCTGATCTCCTGGTCACGATGGGCGTCGATCTGGCGCTTCTCGTCGTCGATGTCGCGCTCGACCTCCGGCAGGTCACGGTGCCGCCGGTCGACCTCCACCCGCGTGATTACGTAGGCGGCGAAGTAGATGATCTTCTCGAGGTCCTTCGGCGCCAGGTCGAGGAGGTACCCCAGCCGTGACGGAACTCCCTTGAAGTACCAGATGTGCGTCACCGGCGCGGCGAGCTCGATATGGCCCATCCGCTCGCGGCGAACCTTCGACCGGGTGATCTCGACGCCGCAGCGCTCGCAGATGATCCCCTTGAACCGCACGCGCTTGTACTTGCCGCAGTGGCATTCCCAGTCCCGCGTCGGCCCGAAGATCCGCTCGCAGAAGAGGCCGTCCTTCTCGGGCTTCAGCGTCCGGTAGTTGATCGTCTCCGGCTTCTTCACCTCGCCGTTCGACCAGGCCCTGATCTGGTCCGCGCTGGCGAGACCGATCCTCAACTCGTCGAAGTAGTTGACGTCCAGCACTCTGTCTACCTCCTCGGTGGCCTAGTCGAAGTCCGCGCCGGCCGGCTCGCGGCGGGAGAGGTCGATTCCGAGCTCCTCGGCGGCACGGAAGACGTCCTCGTCCGTCTCTCGCATCTCGATCTCCTTGCCCTCGGCGGAGAGAACCTCCACGTTGAGGCAGAGGGACTGCATCTCCTTGATGAGGACCTTGAAGGACTCGGGGATGCCGGGCTCGGGGATGTTCTCGCCCTTCACGATCGCCTCGTACACCTTCACGCGGCCGAGGACGTCGTCGGACTTGATCGTGAGCAGCTCCTGCAGCGCGTACGCGGCGCCGTACGCCTCGAGCGCCCAGACCTCCATCTCGCCGAAACGCTGCCCTCCGAACTGGGCCTTTCCGCCGAGCGGCTGCTGGGTGATCATCGAGTACGGGCCGGTGGAACGAGCGTGGATCTTGTCGTCCACAAGGTGCAGGAGCTTGAGGATGTACACGTACCCCACGGTGACGGCCACGTCGTACGGCTCGCCCGTCCGCCCATCGAACAACATGGACTTGCCGACCGCGTTCACGAGCTCGACGCCGTCCGGGGTGGTGGAGTTGGCGGACCCAAGGGCCTGCATGATGTCCTCTTCGCGTGCACCGTCGAACACCGGTGAGGCCACGTACATGGGTCCCTCCCCAACGTGCCCGTTCGCCCGGAATCCGACCTTCGCCGCCCAGCCCAGATGCGCCTCGAGCACCTGACCGAGGTTCATCCGCGAGGGGACGCCCAGGGGATTCAGCACGATGTCCACAGGCGTCCCGTCGGGGAGGAACGGCATGTCGCCCTCGGGCAGGATCTTCGCGATGACGCCCTTGTTCCCGTGGCGGCCGGCGAGCTTGTCCCCGTCGGAGATCTTCCGCTTCTGGGCGACGTAGACGCGAACGAGCTCGTTCACGCCCGGAGCGAGCTCGTCGCCCGAGTCGCGGGAGAAGACCCGGACGCCGATGACCTTGCCCGTCTCACCGTGACGCATCTTGAGTGAGGTGTCGCGGACCTCGCGAGCCTTCTCGCCGAAGATCGCGCGCAGCAGGCGCTCCTCGGGCGTCAGCTCGGTCTCGCCCTTCGGCGTCACCTTGCCGACGAGGTAGTCGCCGGGGTTCACTTCGGCGCCGATACGGACGATGCCGCGCTCGTCGAGGTCCTTCAGGATCTCCTCCGAGACGTTCGGGATGTCCCGCGTGATCTCCTCGGGGCCGAGCTTCGTGTCCCGGGCATCCACCTCGTGTTCCTCGATGTGGATGGACGTGAGCACGTCCTCCTTCACCAGGCGCTCGGAGATGACGATGGCGTCCTCGTAGTTGTGCCCCTCCCAGGGCATGAAGGCGACGAGCAGGTTCTTGCCGAGTGCGAGCTCGCCCAGGTCCGTGGACGGGCCGTCCGCGATGATCTGGCCCTTCGTCACCTTGTCGCCCTCGCTGACGATGGGCTTCTGGTTGATGCAGGTCCCCTGGTTCGAGCGGCGGAACTTGTGCAGCGGATACGGGCGGATCTCGCCGCCTCGCTCCCGAACGGTTATGACCTCGGCGGACACCTCGTCCACCGTTCCAGCCCCCTCGGCCAGGATGACGTCGCCCGCGTCCACGGCGGCGCGGAACTCGATGCCGGTGCCGATGAGGGGGGCTTCGGCCCGGAGCAGCGGGACCGCCTGGCGCTGCATGTTCGCCCCCATCAGCGCGCGATTCGCGTCGTCGTGCTCCAGGAAGGGGATGAGGGCGGCCGCCACCGAGACGATCTGCTTCGGCGAGACGTCCATGTAATCGACCTCGGCGGGGGTCACGTAGTCCACGTCGCCGCCCTTTCGCCGCACGAGGACGCGGTCCTCGCTGAAGCGTCCCCTGCCGTCGAGCGGGGTGTTGGCCTGCGCGATGACGTGCTGGTCCTCCTCGTCGGCGGACAGGTAGTGGATCTGATCGGTGACGCGCCCGGCGGCCACCTTGCGGTATGGCGTCTCCACGAAGCCGTGCTGGTTGATCCGGCCGTAGCTCGAGAGCGTCCCGATCAGGCCGATGTTCGGACCCTCCGGGGTCTCGATGGGGCACATCCGCCCGTAGTGCGACGGGTGCACGTCGCGGACCTCGAACCCGGCGCGCTCGCGGGACAGCCCTCCCGGGCCGAGCGCCGAGAGGCGACGCTTGTGGGTGAGGCCGGCCAGCGGGTTCGTCTGGTCCATGAACTGGGACAGCTGCGAGGTCCCGAAGAACTCCTTCATCGAGGCGACCACGGGCCGGATGTTGATGAGGGTCTGCGGGATGATCGCCTCCACGTCCTGGGTGGTCATGCGCTCGCGCACCACCCGTTCCATCCTGGACAGCCCGATCCGGAGCTGGTTCTGAATGAGCTCGCCCACCGAGCGAAGGCGCCGGTTCCCGAAGTGGTCGATGTCGTCGACCTCGTACCCGGGCTCGCCCGCGTGGAGCTTCACCAGGTACTGAACCGTCTTGAGGATGTCCTCGTACGTGAGGATCGGCTTGTGGCTCGCCCCCCTGCCGTCCTCACGCTGCTCGCCGGGCTCCGGCTCCGCGAGCGCGCGCCACCTCGGCTGCTCCCAATCCCGCTTGTCGGGGTGGTCCAGCTGCCGGAGCTCCTTGTACTTTGCCTGCAGCATCTTGCGCGTCACATCGGACGGTCCGCCGAGCTTCTTTCCGATCTTGTAGCGGCCGACCCGGGCGAGGTCGTACCGCTTGGGGTTGAAGAACAGGTTCTCGAGCAGGGTGCGCGCCGAGTCTGCGGTCGGCGGCTCGCCGGGACGGAGCTTGCGGTAGATGTCCTCGAGCGCCTCCTCGGTGGTTGAGAAGTGGTCCTTGTCGAGCGTGAGGCCTATGGAGACCGCCTCCTCGAACAGCTCGCGGATCTCCTCCTCGCTCCAGCCGAGGGCCTTCAGGAAAACGGTGACGTTCTGGCGGCGCTTGCGGTCGATGCGCACCCCCACCGTGTCGCGCTTGTCGACCTCGAACTCCAGCCACGCCCCGCGCGATGGGATGACCTTCGCGATGTAGATGTCCTTGTCGGAGGTCTTGTCGATCTCGCGGCTGAAGTAGACGCCCGGGCTGCGAACGAGCTGGGAAACGACCACCCGCTCGGTGCCGTTGATGATGAAGGTCCCCTTGTCCGTCATCATGGGGAAATCCCCCATGAAGACCTCCTGCTCCTTGATCTCGCCGGTCTCCTTGTTGATGAAGGCGGCCTCGACGAAGAGCGGAGCGGAGTACGTGGCGTCCTTGTCCTTGCACTCCTCCTCGGAGTTCTTGATGTCCTTGAAATGGTGGGTTCCGAAGACGAGCTGATAGGTCTCGGTGAAGTCCTCGATAGGCGAGACCTCGTTCAGGATCTCGCGGATGCCCTCGTCGAGCAGCCAGTCGAAGGACTCCCGCTGGATGCCGACCAGATCTGGGAGGGGCAGCACCTCCGGTGCCCTGGAGAACGAGACGCGCTGGCGAGCGGGAACGATGGTTTCAGGCAAGAGTGACCCCCCCTAGAGGAAGAATCGGAGCGAGCTACGGCAAGTGGGACGACGGCAACGGGCGAGTATACGACGCTGGGCACGCAAATACAACCGGACAGATCCTCCGAGCTATTAGAACTGCTCGAAGGCCGGTTTCATTCCCGCGAATTATACATCCTTGGCGACGGGGGTTTGCCAGCAAACGATCTCCGACGCCCGGGGCTACTTCACCTCCACCGAGCCACCCGCCGCCTCGATCTTCTCCCGCGCGGCGTCGGCCTGCTCCTTGGGCACCCGCTCGAGGACCGGCTTCGGGGCGCTGTCGACCAAGTCCTTGGCCTCCTTCAGCCCGAGACTGGTGAGCGCGCGCACCTCCTTGATGACCTGGATCTTCTTTTCTCCGGCCGCCGTCAGCACGACATCGAACTCCGTCTGCTCCTCGACCTCCTCGGCGGCCGCGGTGCCACCGGCGCCACCGGGCATACCTCCGACGGCCATGGGTGCGGCCGCCTGGATGCCGAACTCCTCCTCGATCTTCTTCGAGAGGTCCGCCGCCTCGATGATGGAGAGTTCCTTGATCGCATCCAGGATGTCGTCAACCGATAGTTTCGCCACTTTGTCTCCTCCCCTTCGTCGTCGTCTGATTGCCGTCGAGGCCCCAGTCTCCGCGGACCTCAGGCCGCCTCGGCCTGCCGCCCTCGCTCTGCCAGGGCGAACGCGATCCGCTGCATCGGAGCGCGAAGCACGTAGGAGATTCGGGAGAGCGGCGCCTGCAGAATGCCCGCCACCTTGCCGAGCGACACTTCCTTGGCGTCCAGCGTCGCGAGCGAGCGCGCACCCTCCTCCGCCAGGATCTGGCCCTCGACCAGCGCACCCTTCACGCCGAGCGCCGGGAACCGCTTGGCCATCTCGAGAAGCGCCTTGGCGCCCCCGAGCGGGTCTCCTCCCATGAAGGCGATGGCGGTCGGGCCCTCGAGCATGGGGGCCACTCCCTCCAAACCGGCGTCGCGGGCCGCCAGGCGGGTGAGGGTGTTCTTCACCACGACGAAGTGGGCCTCAGAATCGCGTAGAGCCTTCCGAAGCTCCGTCGCGTCCTTCACCGTGAGCCCACGGAAGTCCGCAAACATGACGCCGCTCGAGGATCGGAAGCGCTCCGTCAGCTCCTTGACCTTGTCGACCTTGTCAGCCCTGGCCATCTCGCTTCTCTCCCGTCGGCCCCCGTCGGCCGCTTCGCCGGACGAACGAAAAACGCCCCCGCAGCACGGCGGAGGCGTTCCGAAGAAGCTCTCTGCCTCGGCAGGTGCCCCCGGAGGGGATTACGCCACTGGCCCCTGCTGTCTGCGGCTGCCCCAAAGGTAAGGTCGGGGCGTGACCACTGTCAACCTGGCGAGTTGATGCCAGGCAAGAGCGGGG
>JACDEY010000057.1 GCA_013816105.1 Actinomycetota bacterium | reverse complement strand
GCGAGGGAGAGGACCGTTCCCGTGAAGATACCTGGGGCGGCCGAGGGCAGGACGTGGCTGCGGATGACCTCCCATCTTGTCGCGCCGACTCCGTAGCCCGCCTCCCGAATGCCCTGCGGCACCGCCCGCAGCGCTTCCGCCGAGGTGATGATCACGATCGGCAGAACGAGGACAGCCAGGGTGATTCCCCCGGCCAGCACCGTCCTCCCACCCGTGATGCCCCTCATGGCCTGCACGAAGATCGCCAGACCCAGCAGGCCGTAGACGATCGCCGGAACCCCGGCGAGGTTCCGGATGTTCGAGTTGATGATCCGCGTGAGGCGCGTGTCGCGCGCGTACTCCTCGAGATAGACGGCAGCCCCGATACCGACCGGGAAGGCGAACACGACCACGATTGTCATGAGGAGCAACGATCCCCACAGCCCCTGCCAGACGCCGGCCCGGCTCTCGAAGCTCGACAGGTTGCTCGTGAGGAAGTCGCCGCCACGAGCCTGGAACACCGGCCATCCCTTGATGAACACGTCCACGAGCAACGTGATGAGAACCGCGAGCGAGATGAGGAGGGTCAGAAGCAGGGCCGCTTGGAACAGCGTCCCCCGGAGGTCGAGCCGCTCTCCGCGTAGGCTGCGACGAACCAGGTCGGCCGCCGCGAACCCGGGAGGGGCGGAGGCCTCGTTCGTCACGGGGTGGGCCATGTCAGTACCGCTTCCTGACACGCCGGACGAACCGGTCGCTCACGAGGTTCAGAGAGAGCGTCATGAAGAACAGCAACAACCCCACGAAGAACAGGCTGTTGAAGGCCGCCGTGTTCCCGCTCACCTGATCGGAACCGGAGGCAAGGGCGGTCATGGCCGCGGTCATCGTCTGCCCCGGTCCGAAGACGTTCGTCGTGAACAGGGAACCTCCGGTTCCCCCGGCGGCAATCGCGACGACCATGGTCTCACCGATGGCTCTGGAGATTCCGAGGATGAGCGCCGCCACGATGCCCGAGACCGCGGCGGGGAAGACGATCCGAAGGCTCGTGGTCATCCTCTTCGAGCCGAGGCCGTAGGCGGCCTCCCGCATGGATCGGGGCACTGCGTGCATGGCGTCCTCTGCGATCGAGGCCACCAGGGGCGTGACCAGGATGCCAACGCCGATGCCGGCGGCGGTCATGTTGAAAAGGGTCGCGCCGCTGGTCAGCTTCTGCACTATGGCGGGGCTGATGAACGTAAGGGCGAAGAATCCCAGCACCACGCTCGGGATGCCGGCGAGGATCTCGAGGATCGGCTTCAACACTCGGCGCAGCCGGGGGCTAGCGTACTCGGAGAGGTAGATGGCGGCTCCCAGGCCGAGCGGTGCGGCGACGACCATGGCGATCGCCGAAACGAGCAGCGTTCCGACGACGATCGTCTTGATGTCGAACAACCCCCTGCGGGGGAACCACCCCCGCTGCCAGAGGCTGCCGGGATCTACCTGGCTGAGGAACTTGAGCGCCTCGCCGACCAATGACGTGATGATCAGCGCGCTGATCACCACGGACACTCCGGCGGCAGTCAGGAAGATCGCACGAATGGCGCCCTCTTTCCGCCGGCGGGAGGTGCTCCCGCGGAGGTCGCGGAGGCCAAGGGTCGCTCCTGGCTTGGTCATCGCCTCGGCTTGGGCCACGTGCCACTCACCTCTTCCACGGAAGCGGGGCCGGCCGCTCCGGCCGACCCCGCCTACCGAGCGTCCAGCGAGCTATGCGGCGGCGTCTTCCCAGGCCGCTCGCGTCGCCTCCATCCGGTCGGGAGGGAGGTCCACGTAGCCCGCCTCTGCAACCGCCTCGTTCAGTCCGGTGTCGGTCAGGTAGAAGTCGACGTACCCCTTCAGGGCCTTGTTCTCGGCAGCCTTGTCGGTGTTAACGTAAATGTACAGCGAGCGGGAGAGCGGATACGACCCGTCCGCGATGGTCTCCCGGCTCGGTGCCACGCATCCATCTCCGCCATCGACCTCCAGAACCTTGACGCCTTCACCCGCTTCCTCGGCGAACGCAAACCCCACCCACCCGAGCGACGAGGGGGAACCCTCGATCCCCTGGATGATCACGTTGTCGTTCGGCGAGGACTGGTAGTCGGGGCGCGTGGCTTCCTCCGCGCCTCGCTCCTCGATGATGTCGGCGAGGGCGAGCTCGATGAACGCGTCGTACGTCCCGGACTCTTCACCGGGGGCGACGATGTCGAGCGGGGCGTCGGGGTACGGCGCCGCCGACCCACCGACCTCCGTGCCCAGATCGTTGGCATCCGACCAGTTGGCGAAACCCTCCGACTCCGGCCCGATCAATGCGTACAGATCGCCCGTGTTCAGACAGGTCACGGCCTCGTTCTGCGGATTGGTCATGACGGTGATGCCGTCGAGCGCAACCTCCAGCTCCGCAAAGTTGATGCCGTTCTCATCGCAGATAGCCTGCTCCTCTTCCTTGATCGGCCGTGAGGCGTCGCTGACATCGGTGTCTCCGTTGCAGAACAGCTCGAACCCGTCGCCCGTCCCCGGGCCGTCGACGCTCACGTTGACGTCCGGGTTGTCCTCGGCGAACAGCTCCGCGACCAGGGCGGAGATCGGCTGGACGGTCGACGAGCCCGAGACCACGATGTCGCCGGTCAGCGCCGTGGCCCCACCGTCACCCGTCCCGCTACCTCCGTCATCGTTGCCGCAGGCGGCCGCGGCCAGAGCCAACGCGATCAGCAGCGCCGCGCTGATCCTGTATCGGTGCTTTCGATCACTCATGGATCCTCCTTCGCGGAACGTGCGACCAGATGTGGAGCGAGCACCCACGATCCCCGGGAGGGGCTTCGAGGCGGAGAGGGAGAGGAGGACAGGCCTCGAACCCCCTCCCGGGGATACCGCCGGCCCGGCCGGCGGTTCTACGGGCTTGGCCGTACGTGGACTCCACGTTCAAGACGCTAGAGGGAACCCGTGAACTGCCCGGGGCGGCGAGATGAACGAAACATGAACGCTGCCGAGCCGCTCCGGCCACGGGAAGGACACTCTGTTCAGAGAACGACGTCTTCGAGGAACTGTGTGCGAAGCGCGATCAGCAGGGATTCGGCTCTACGGGCCGCCAGCCCGACCGCCTCCGCGGAAACGCCCCCACCAACGGTCGACAGGGATGCGATCGTGCCCAGCTCCTCGATCACGTCCGAGAACTGAAGCGGGCGCCCCGGCGCATCTCCGACCGATCGGTTCGTCGAATGAGCGGGGCGAGAAGAGGCGGAGAGGGTCGGGGGAAGGTCGACCCACTTCCGCCCCTCCCCCGTCACGGGATCTCCCGCGTCACGGCCGCTCCGTGCAGCAGCTCCGAAGCCGCGTCCATGGCCCGAAGCTAACGGCAGCGGGTAGCGGCGCGAGAGCGACCCCATGAACGAGGCGTGAACGTTCCGATGGGAAACGGCAGGAGGCCCGCCCGGTCAGGGACGGGCCTCCGTGGGGGTGAGAGGTGAGCTGGCGGGCTACGAGCCGGGGCGCAGCAGCAGGAGCTGGCCGTCCTCCACCGTGTTCGGGAAGGGGGCCGTCGTCGGCGGATGGGCCTGGACGTCGAACAGCCATGTGTCCGCCCCGTAGATGCTCGACGCGTCGATGATGCCGCTTGTCTCCCAGATGCCGGCGTTCACCTCGATGTTGTCCCGGCCGGGGGGGTTCAGCTCGACGACCCGCTCGCGGCCCGCCACGTCGACGCTGCCGTTCACGAGGGGGAACCGCCAGATGCTCCCGTCGCGGTCCTTCTGAGCCATGATCAGCCGGGACTGGGTGGTGCCGTCCTCCTGCACCATCAGGGAGTTCTCGCTCGTATCGACGTTGTCCGGGCTGATGGCGATGTCGCCGCCCGCCGCGATGACGCGATCCGCGTTGTAGATCACCGTCAGGGTTGGCGAGGAGAGCGGCCCCGACGCCCCGAACCGCAGCTCGTAGAGACGGCCGAGGGTGTTGCCGGCGGCCTCGTTGCCCCCGGTTGTGTCGAAGAAGAACCGGTCGGAGTCCGTCTTGCTGAAGGCTCCGTCTTCGATCCGCACGAAGCCGAAGGCACCGAGGGCATCGGCCTCGGCCTCGAGCTGGACGTCGGTGAGGCTCTCGGCGTTGGGGACCTCCACCCACCGCCCGGAGATGGTTCCCTCCTGGAAGGTGAGCTCCGAGTTCTTGGATGGATCCTTCGGCACGAACACGAACAGCTTTCCGTTGTCCAGGCCGTTGCGCCGCAACACGCTCACACCGGGTCGGGTGCTCTTGCGGCCCACGTAGAGGTAGAGCTGAGAATCCGGCGACGAGGGGCCGTCCTCGAGGGAGAGGACGACCGTCCGCTCACCGGTGCCGGGCTTCACGACGGAGTTTTCCTTCGAGAAGCGCCCGAGCTTCGGGAGCGCGTGGGCCTCGTTGTCGAAGACGGCGACGGTCTGCCCACCCGCGGGGTCGAAGGTCGCAGGGCCATCGGCCTCCTCGTTCGTCAGGTAGATCTGGCGGTCGAACCCGTCCGCGGGGCCGGCGAGGTACGCCGCGCAGAACCGGGCGAAGGCCGGGGTCGCGTTGTCGGTCTGCGCGGCCGGGCCGACGAAGGCGTTCTCCTGATACACGAAGTCGTAGGCGCGCTCGCCCGTGATTGCGTCTCCGTCCTCGTCCAGGATGTACTTCGAGACGAACGCCCCCCGGTTCAGCGGGGCGGCGACCACCGGCTCGGACGTCACCGTGTTCACGAGCTCGTGGTTCATGTACAGCACCGCCCGGCCGTTCTCGACGGCGTGCGCGCCCAGCCCATCGGGGATGCCGATCATCTGGTACTGCAGGTTCGGGTGGGTGGTCTCCTGCACCCGGTCGCCGACCGACAGCAGCGGCTGCACGTCATACCCTCCGCCGACCGCCTCGGCGTACGGCTTGACGGACGTTCCCTCGGGCGCCCCGGGCGGCGCCGCGAGAGTGGGCGAGCCGGCCGCGAGCGTCGCAGCCACGAGACCGGCGAGCGGGAAGATCCGCATCCGGGATCCGTCTCCATGTTCCATGACCTTCTCCTTTCGGGTTCGAGGTCAGCTCGACCCTAGGAGGAGCAGTTGGACGTGGGATGAGGGGGAAGTGAACGACCCTGGAAACGCTCCCGGAGGGGAAGACCTCGCCGGCCCGACGCCTCTCGGTTCCCGAAGGTACATCCGTCCGCCGCGGCCGGGTCGCGGTCCGGCCACCTTCGCCGGCTACCAATGTCCGAGTCAGCATTCCACGAAGGTGAAGGAGGCGGCAATGGAATCGTCGCGCGTGCCCGACGCACCCGAGCAGGAGGGAACCGCCGAAGAGACCGTCCCGGAGACGGGAGATCCTGGTCTCCTGGCCGAGGGCCCGGAGGATCAGGCCTTGAATGAAGTCGCGGACGACGGCTCCGATCTGCGCGATGACCCGCCAAAGTCAGCGACCGAGCCGCCGTTCGGGCCGGAGGTCGAGGACGCCGATCTCCTGGGTTGACCCGACCCGACGTCAGATCGAGGCGGAGCGGACCCCGGCCGCGATCAACCCCAGAACGACGACGGCCGCCAGCAGGCGGTAGAGCACGAAGGGGAGAAAGTCCCGCCGTCGCAGATAGGCGAGCAGGCCCCAGATCGCGGCGAAGCCGCTGACGGCCGAGGCGGCGATGCCCCACGCGAAGGGGCCGGCCAGGCCCGCCGGGAGGCCCTCGCTCAAGAGGCCCACTCCGCGGTACGCCATGGCGCCCGCGATGATCGGGAGCGACAGGAGGAAGGAGAACCGGGTCGCGGCCTCTCGGTTCAGGCCGACGGCTCGCGCCGCCGTGATGGTCACACCGGAGCGCGAGACTCCCGGGGAGAGCGCAATCGCCTGCGCCGTCCCGATGAGGATGGCGTCTCGAAGGCGCAGATCGGGCAGCTCGCGTGTCCGCCGAGCCCATCGGTCGACCAGGTAGAGGACGACTCCGAAGACGGCGAGCAT
Organism: Actinomycetota bacterium; assembly: GCA_013816105.1. Taxonomy (GTDB): domain Bacteria; phylum Actinomycetota; class UBA4738; order UBA4738; family UBA4738; genus JACDCJ01. Next base: position 871 of record JACDEY010000057.1, on the reverse strand, counting down.
GAGGGCGATGAGCCATGGATCGCCCAGCCGATCGGTCACGAGGTCCTCGGCAAGCACCCCGAGCACGATGCCCGGAACCGTTCCAACTACTAGGTACCAGGCGATGCGCTCCTCAGGCGTCTCGACGCGACGGCGCCCGAGCGACCGTAGCCACGCTCCCAGGTACCTACCGATGTCTCGCCAGAAGTAAGCCACCACGCCCAGGAACGTCCCCAGGTGCAGGGCGACATCGAACGTCTTGTTCAGGTCGGGGTTGTCCAGGAGAAACGTCCAGTTGAACAGCCAGGGGACGAGGATGAGGTGCCCCGAGCTGGAGATCGGCAGGAACTCCGTGAGGCCTTGGACGAGGCCGAGGACGATGGCCTGCAGGGTACTCATGGGGTCGCCTCCCTCCGGCTCTCGGACGACGGCCGGACGGCCGCGAGGGGACATGGTAAGACTTGCCCGACCATGGGGCTCGCGGTCGGCACTCCTCTCACCGTCATCCTCCTCGCGTGCGCCGCATTGATCGGCGCTGCCGTCGCCATTGCGCTCATCCTGAGGACCCGCCGCTTCTCGGCCTCGGTCCGGGCGATCGCGGCCGCGATAGCCCGGATGCGCGAGGGCGACCTTTCGTCATCCCTCCCCGAGAGCGGGAGCGGCGACCTCGGCCTGCTTGCGGAAGCGGTGAACCGGCTGCGGGGAGAGGTCCGTGCGCGCCTACGAACGCTCGAACGCGACCGCACGACCCGCGACGCGATGCTTTCGGCCCTGGACGAAGCGGTGATCCTCCTGGACGCGCAGGATCGGGTTCTCTACCAGAACCCGGCTGCGGGGTCGCTGCTGGGCACATCTCTCAAGGACGCTCGTCAGGTCGCGCCCGGGTCCATCC
>JACDEY010000056.1 GCA_013816105.1 Actinomycetota bacterium | reverse complement strand
ATGGTGTAGTGGTCCTCCGCCTCCCGGACGTCGACCTCGATGCCTATCTTCGACAGGGAGTCGACCACCACGGCCTCGGACGTCGTCCAGGGCTCGGTGTTCCGGTTGACCATCACGACGCCCTTGCAGGCGTCGGCGTCGCACAGTCCATCGCCGTCCGTGTCGTAGGCGGACTGGGCCATCTCGGCCTTGGCCGCCTCTTCGTCCCCGGCGAAGTCCGGGGAGGGGTACGGGTCGTACTCCTCGGCCGTCGGCGTACCACCGGTCAGGGCCGGAGGCTGGATGTGCGTGGCGATCTGGCCGCTGATCTCGCCACCCCAGGCCCGAAGGATGCCGGCCTTGTCCATGACCAGGTTGGCCGCCTTCCGCACGTGGATGTCGTCGAACGGCGGGGCCGCCAGGTTCATGGTGATGTACCAGGTGCGGTCGTCACCCCCCGACTTCAGCAGGTCCTGCAGCTCCGAGTCGGTCGAGTAGCGCTGCAGCACGTCCGGCGGCGGGTTTCCGGAGGACACGGCCCCGTCGATCTCGCCGGCCTCGATCTTGTCGTAGATGTCGGCCACGTTCGTGTTGAGGTCGATGCGAATCTCGTCCACGTGGTTCGCACGCACGGACGGGTCATCGGTCGCGGGGTCGTAGTCGGGGTTGCGCACGAAGTACGCGTGGTCCTCGGGGTCGAACCCCGAGATCGGCTCCATCGTGTCGCAGCTCGAAGCGTCGAGCTCCTCGGAACCCTCGTACATGTACGGGCCCGACGACACGAGGTACCGGCCGTACTCGCCGGCCTGCGTCCAGCAGCCCGCGACCTCTTCGGGCATCGGTCCGGTCGCCGGCATCGAGACCAGGAACGGGAAGTCCGGGGTCACCTTCGAAAGGTGGAAGATGATCGTCTTGTCGTCCGGCGTCTCGATCCCCGAGATGTCGTCGGGAGCCTCTCCCACCTCAGCCCCTTCGATGACGCCCTCGTAGTAGAAGGAGTACTGAGCCACCACCGATTCGGTGAAGATCCGCTTGAAGGCGTACTCGACGTCTGCCGAGGTGATCTCACGGCTGACCGGTGGGCCGAACATGATGCCGTCCTTCAGCGTGAAGGTGTAGGTAAGCCCGTCCTCGGAGATCTCGGGCATGTCAGTCGCCAGGTCGGGGACGAGGCTGTTGCCCTCAGCCCCGTCCGTGTGCGGATAGGTCAGCAGCGTCCGATCCAGCAGGTTCGAAAGCAGCCCGAACGAGATTCCCAGGTACTCACCCGACGGGTCGCCGCCGCTCGTGTACGCGATGCCGTCGGTCTCGACGCGGTAGGTCCCGCCCGTCGGAACGGTTGTGTCGTCCGTTGGGGACGGTGAGACGCTCGTCCCATCTCCGCCGTCGTCGTCCCCGCCGCACGCCGCGGCCACGAGTGACAGCACCATGAGCAGCGCGGCGGCTGCTCTCAAACGCATTCCTCTCAAGGTTTCCCCCCTCTCGGATTGCCCCCTGTGGGGCCCATCAGCATTGCCTTCGCGGTTCGTCCCGTCTCTCCTCCTCCTTGCGTTCGCGGGTCGGATTCCGTCGTGTTCAGCGCCCGGTCCTGGGATCCAGTGCGTCCCGAAGCCCGTCCCCCACCAGGTTGAACGCAAGCGTGGTCAGGAACAGGAACACCCCCGGGAACACCATCATCCACCATGCCACCTCGAACACCTGAGCGGCATCCGAGAGCATCCGGCCCCACGACGGAGTCGTCTGTGGTACGCCGAGACCGAGGAAGGACAGCGCGGCCTCGAAGATGATGTTCGTCGGGATGATCAGCGTGGAGTACACGATGATCGGTGCCACGAGGTTCGGCAGGACCTCGCGGAACATGATGCGCCGGTTCCCCGCGCCGAGCGATCGGCTCGCCTCGATGAACTCCCGCTCCCGGATCGAGAGGGTGTTGCCGCGAACGATACGGGCGATGTTCGGCCAGCTGAACAGCGCGATCACGAAGATCACGACCGGGAGGCCCGGCTTCACGAGGCCGCCGAAGCAGCCCACCCTCGTTGCCGAGCACGTCGAGACGATGCCGATCGCGAAAAGCAGGAGCGGCATCGAGAGCACGATATCGATGGTTCGGGAGATGAACGTGTCCACCCAGCCCCGGAAGTAGCCCGCGATGATGCCGAGGGTCACGCCGATGGCCACGGCGATGGCCGTCGCGACCAGCCCGACGATCAGCGAGGTGCGGGCTCCATAGATCACGCGAATGAACAGGTCCCTCCCGGAACGGTCCGCGCCGAACCAGTATGTGCCGTTCGGGCCCAGAGGCAGCCCAAAATCGTTCGTCATCTCTCGCGCGAGGCTGAGGTCGTTGGGTCCCCGGCCCGTGACGTATTTCGCGATGAGCGGGGCCCCGAGCGAAAGCAGCACCAGGAAGACGATGAAGCCGAGACCCACGAACGCCAGCTTGTCCTGCCTGAACCGGCCCCAGAAGAGCTGCCATGGAGACTTGCCGACGACAACCGCGCCTACTTCCGATGGATCGGTTGGTATCGCCTGCTCGGTGAGAACTTCGGACTGGACCTGGGCCATGAACCCCGCTGCCCTTTCGTAAGCGCAGAAGCTGGCAAATCCTACTCGCCGCCGGAGCCGGCAGGCAACTACTCACATAACCCTATACGGGCAGGCCGGATGCTTGGGATTGCCACCCGGCCGGTACTCTGGGCCCTACGAACCAAGGAGCGACATGACCGAGCGGATCGGCGCGACTGAGGAGATCGCCACCACCGATGCCTACCGGTCGAGCATCGAGGCCACCGTCGTCGATGCTTCGCACGAGGGCGTAGTCCTCGATCGCACAGTCTTCTACCCGAGAGGCGGAGGGCAGCCCGGCGACACGGGCTTCCTTCGATGGCCCGGGGGAGAGGCGATCGTGACCGACACCCTGCGGTCGGTGGGGCGCGTGGTGCACGTCCTTCAGGGGGACCCTCCAGCGAGGGGCTCAGTCGTGTCCGCCGAGATCGACTGGGACCGCAGGTATCGCTTGATGAGAACGCATACGGCCCTTCACGCGCTTTCGGGGATCGTGTGGCTGGACCATGGCGCGAAGGTCACCGGCGGCAACATGGAGCCGGGTGCGGCTCGTATGGACTTCGAACTGGGCTCCGTGTCGGGGGACTTCGGTCGCGAGGTCGAGTTGCGGCTGAACGATGCCCTTCGCGAGGGCCGTCCCGTACGCGTGAGGTTCCTCCGAAGGGCGGCGGCCGCATCGGATCCGGATCTCATTCGGACGAAGGTGAACCTCATCCCCGAGGGGGTCGATCCGATCCGGGTGATCGAGATCGAGGGGCTAGATCGTCAGGCGGACGGCGGCACGCACGTGACGAACACGTGGGAGGTCGGGCCGGTCCGCGTGGTCAAGACCGAGAACAAGGGCCGGACGTTCAAGCGTATGCGGATCGAGCTATCCGAGACGTGAGCGGAGGACCCGCCCGGCTGGACGGGTCCTCCGAGCGGAGCCTTGGAACGAGGGGTGACGGAGCTCAGTCGGTCGCGTCCTTGACGCGCTCCTTGATGCTCTCGCCGGTGTTCTTCAGATCGCCCCAGGCCTGCTTGCCTTCGCCCTTGACCTGATCCTTCTTGCCTTCGGCCTCCATGGACTCGTCGTCCGTGGCGTCGCCGACTCCCTCCTTGACCTTGCCCTTCACCTCGTCCCACTTGCCCTCAGCCTTGTCGCCGGTTCCTGCACCCATCGTTGCCTCCTTCCGGCCGCCGATCATGCCGATTGTTTGTTCCCCTGGGGTGGTGATTCCAACCCTTTTCGGAGGATCGGGGTTCGATAGACTCGCGGGTCCGGAGAGGTCGCCTAGTCCGGTCTATGGCGCCGGTTTGCTAAACCGGTTGGGCGCAAGCCCTCGGGGGTTCGAATCCCCCCCTCTCCGCAGGATCTACCTGCGGCTTTGCGCAGGTGGCGGTTCCGCGAGCGAGGTGCCTGACCCCCCGGTTGTAAACCAAATGTAAACGCGCCGCCGCGGGGAAGCCCAGGTGTTGTGGTGGCGCTCAGCCGAGGAACAGCGCCGCGACCTTCGCGGCTGTCTCCTGCTGCATGGCCGGGATCACGTGGCTGTACGTGTGCCTTACGTCCTCATGGTGCCACGAACGCGTGAACGAATCACCTGCTGAGCGTTGCCTCGCGGTGTTCGAAGCACTTCGCTAGGCTTGCTCTCTACCGCAGGGATCTCGCGTCGTGGGCGGGACCCTATCGTCGACGGCGAGCCCTTCGCCGTCACGGAAGGAGGGGTTCATGGGAAAGCGCTTGCTCGTGCTGCTGCTTTCCGTCGCGGCGCTCGCCGCGACGACGGTGGGGATCGCGCTGGCTCAGGGAAGGGGTGGAACGGCGGAGAGCCAGGTGATCCACGTGGTCGTCGGCCCGAGGTCCGAGGACGAGTTCCTCGATTTCGCGGGCGATGGCCTCGGCTTCGGGGACCGGCTGGTGGCGAGAGGGCCGCTCTTCGACCCGAGCCAGACCACGCGGGTGGGCACCGCCCATCTCGACTGCGTAATCTCGAGCCAGGTGCTCGCTGGCGGGACCTTCAACTGCACCTACGTGCTGAAGCTCGAGGACGGCGACATCATGACGCACGGCATCGACCCCCAAGGCCCAAGCCGTGTCCTCTTCGCGGTCACCGGCGGGACGGGTAGCTACCGCCACGCAACCGGCCAGGCCGAGTACATCGACACGGACGTCACGGACATCATCATCGACTTGGAGGGCTAGCCACTCCCCCGTGCCACACCGCTGCGAGTGGGCAGAAGGCGCGGATCCGCTCTCCCTGCGGTACCACGGCCGCATTCAGCCTGATCCTGACGTTGGCAAACTCCCGCGCCTGGGTTCGCGTCGCTCTTGCGTCGATGGCGAAAGCGCCGGCGCCGCTGGTGCCTGTCCCAGTCCGCAAGGCCGAGGTCGGCACGGCGGAGGACCGCCGCCTCGCGAGCCTGCTGGACAATTCGCCTTTTCCACGAACGAGGATGGAACGAGCTACGTCTGTTCCCTGGACGGTGAGCAGGCCCGGCCGTGCGAGAGCGGGGTGACCTACGGTCCAGGGGGGGACGGGCCGGCGCAGGTCTCGCGCGCCGTTCGCTACGGGACCGCTCCGGATGGCACAGAACTGCTCCTCGATGAGTATCTGCCTGGCTCCGAAGGCCCATTGCCGGCCGTGCCAGTCCTCCACGGAGGCGGGTGGAAGGGAGGGGACCGCACGGTCATCGCGCCCGAGGCGCAGGACTTCGCTGCGGCGGGGTTCGCGGCATACGCGGTCGACTTCCGCAACGCCCCGGGAGGAACCGGCGATGACCCCTGGCCCGCACAGATCGAGGATCTCCAAGCGGCGGTGCGTTACGTCAGGTCCCTTCCATACGTGGATGGCGTGGGCGTCTTCGGAAGTCTTCTGGCGGCCACCTGGCGCAGTACCTGGGGACGACCGGCCTCGTGGGGGACGGCCGACCGGACGCAATCGCCAGCCTCTCCGGCCCATCGATGCTCGAAATCCTCAATCCGGGCAACCCGTCATCCGAGAGCGCCGTCACGAACCTCATCGGATGCGGCGTGACGGCGTGTCTGCCGACCTGGAGGGACGCTTCTCCGTTCTTCCACGTGACCTCGGCCAGCTCTCCGATGTATATGGCGATCAGCTCGGAGGACCCGTTGGTTCACGTGGATCACATCCGAGAGATGGGCCGTCAGCTCAGCTCCTTCGGGGTCGAGCACGTCGCACGGGAGACCCCGGGAAGGGGTCACACGAAGGCGGTGCAACCGCTGGTCTGGGCGGACATGGTGGACTTCCTCGCCGGGCACCTCGCGCCAGAGGGCGCCTCCAACCCTGATCCTTCCACAGGGCCAGCACACGTTCTCCGTTTACCCCGTGCTGCCCGAGGGTGGCGTTGGACAGCCGACCACGTGGACATGGAGCATCGACAGGACGCCACCGGCAGTGACGTTCACCGCCACGCCGGAGGATCCCACGTTGTCGACCTCGGCGACGTTCCAGTTCCTGGCGAGCGAGTCGGGGGTCACCTTCACCTGCTCGATGGATCGCGCCCCCGCGACCCCGTGTGCCTCGGGCGTGGGCTACCCCCGCCTCGCGCGAGGGCCACACACCTTTTCCGTCCAGGCAACTGATGCGGCGGGCAACGCGGGACCGTCGGAGAAGTGGTCCTGGGAGATCGCTCGCAAGACGCCGAGGCCCTGAGAGTCCCGCTCCAGCCTTGTTCCTGCTTCTGTCTGGGCGCATCCTCTACCATGAAGAGGTTGCGTCCGCGCCAGTAGCTCAATCTGGACAGAGCGTCTGACTACGGACTAGTTCGCGCGAAACGCTATGCTGACCTGCGGAAATGCTGGTCGCGGGGGAGCGAAGGGCCCCGAGTTATCCGCTGTGTTTCTCGGTCGGCCCGCACCTACGCCGAGGCCGCGGCCATCGCGGTTGTCGCTGTCGAGAAGTACGGAGCACAGCTCCAGACGTTCTGCAAGCAGGTTGCTGAGCAGGCGGGCATCCCGGAGGCATGGAATGCGCTGCGTCACCGGGCGCAGCGGGTGCAAAACGCCAGGTCAGAGGGGTCGGCGGGGCGCCCGGATACATAAACCCGGGGGTGGCATAGCTCCCCTTGGCCAGATTCTCCAGGAGCACGTCCCGGTCGCCGGAGCCGCGGAGAATAAGCTTGCTTGGCTCTGGCGCGACCGTCGCTGGACTTAGAGCCGATCGCTCGAATGAGCGTTCGGCCGAGAGGAGGGGGAGATATGGCAAAGCGGCTAGTGATCCTGCTCGTGTGCGTCGCGGCGCTCGCGGTCACAATGGTGAGTATCGCGCTGGCTCAGGAC
>JACDEY010000055.1 GCA_013816105.1 Actinomycetota bacterium | reverse complement strand
CGATAGGCTCGGCGGACGCACTGCCGGGGACGGTCACCTGCGCTGCCGCAACCGTGGCTGTCAGGAGCGCGATGACAACCACGATGATTACTGCTGGATGTCTCACTTCCTTCAGGACCATTCCCCCCGACGGGGCATATGGTACGCCCCTGCGTCAAGAGGGGCCTCCGGAGGTCCCCACGAGATCGGCCCAACCAACTCTAGATGTCGTAATAGAGATGGAACTCCCACGGATGGGGCCGCAGGCGCACCTGGTCGAGCTCGCGGTCGCGCTTGTACTCCAGCCACGTCTCGATGACGTCCGGGGTGAAGACGCCGCCGGCCAGCAGGTAGTCGTGGTCGGCCTCGAGGGCGTCGAGGACCTCCTCTAGCGATCCCGGGACCTGCTTCACGTTCGAGGCTTCCTCCGGTGGCAGGTCGTACAGGTCCTTGTCGATCGGCTCCGGAGGCTCGATCTTGTTCTTCACCCCGTCGAGCCCTGCCAGGAGCATTGCGGAGAACGCGAGATAGGGGTTGCAGGAGGGGTCCGGAGATCGGAACTCGATCCGCTTCGCGGCCGGCGATCGGTAGTAGACGGGGATCCGGACGCACGCCGAGCGGTTCCGTTGCGAGTACACGAGGTTGATCGGCGCCTCGTATCCGGGGACGAGCCGGCGGTAGGAGTTCGTGGTCGGCGCGGCGAACGCGAGCAGGGCCGGGGCATGCGAAAGCAACCCCCCGATGTAGTGCCGGGCCATGTCGGAGATCTGTGAGTAGCCCACCTCGTCCCAGAAGAGGTTCTCGTCCTCGCGCCAGAGGCTCTGGTGGGTATGCATCCCCGAGCCGTTGTCCTGGAAGATCGGCTTGGGCATGAACGTCACCGTCTTGCCGGCCAGGCGGGCGGTGTTCTTCACCACGTACTTGTACTTCATGACGTTGTCGGCCGCGGCGAGGAGCGTCCCGTAGCGGATATCGATCTCCGACTGCCCCGCCGTGCCCACCTCGTGGTGCTGCACCTCCACGTCGATCCCGATCTTCTGAAGGTTCAAGACCATGTCGGTCCGGAGATCCTGGAAGTGGTCCATGGGCGGGAGCGGGAAATAGCCCTCCTTGTAGCGCGGCTTGTAGCCGAGGTTGTGACCGCCCTCCTCGGCGCCTGAGTTCCAGGCGCCCGCCACGGAGTCGATGTGGTAGTAGCCCTCGTGGGAGTTCTGGTCGAAGCGGATCGAGTCGAAGATGTAGAACTCGCATTCGGGCCCCCAGAAACTCGTGTCCGCGATGCCCGTCTGACGGAGGTGCAGCTCGGCCTTCCGGGCGATGCCCCGAGGATCGCGCGAATACATCTCGCCGGTCATGGGATCTCGGACGAAGCAGTGCAGAACGAGGGTGGGCACCTACAGGAATGGGTCGATGTAGGCGGCCGTGGGGTCGGGAACCAGCAGCATGTCCGACTCCTGGATCTCCTGAAAGCCCCGGATGGACGAGCCGTCGAACCCGAACCCGGACTCGAACCCCTCTTCCGAGAACTCGGAAATGGGAACCGAGAAGTGCTGCATCAGTCCCGGCAGATCGCAGAACCTGAAGTCGACCATCAGCGCGTCGCCGTCCTTCGCCATCGCCATGACGTCGGATGGTGTCGAGGTGCCCTCGCCCTTGCCCATGACCATTCTCCTTCCCGAATGGAGCGAGGGTAGTCGCCGCACCGGACGCCCGGGACAGCAGGCCGTTAATTCTGTGTAACGGCTATCGTCGCCTACGCGCTGGTGGCCGACACGATGACCGTGATGGTGTAGACGCGATGGGGTGGCCGCGCCCCGGGCGCCAGCGGGGCGGGGCCTTGCACTTCGCTCATGAGGACGATCCGACCCAGGCCCGCAGCCGTCGCGTCGAACCCGATTCCGCCCTCCCCGGCCGAAGGTGAGAGCACGTTCACCGGGAAAGTGGTAACCCGCCACGCGGCCGATCCGGAGGCGCTCGGAGCCGGAGACACGACGAGATGATCTCCCACGTCCAGGCGGACGACACTCCCCGCGTCGTCCTGACCCGCCCGGACCGTTCGGCGCGCAACGCCGCCCGCGGCGTCCGGCAGGGTCCCACCACAGGCCCCCGTGAGCATGGCGGTGAGGAACAACGCTCCCCGTCGAGCTGCGCTCACGGCTCCATTCTCCACTCGGGACCACGGAGGCCCCTCTTGTCTAGAGAGGGCTCCGTGCTCGATGGTTCCCCGCACCTCGACCCTGGGAAAGCCAGGCCGGCCTGTTGACTCGTGCGGCGGGTCGATGGTCTACTGCGTCCTGTCACACCCGGCCTACCAACAAAGGAGGGAGATCGACAGCATTGTCTCGGCTGTACACGTTCGTGTAGCAGTTCAAGAAGTCGTTTTGTGAAGGGAGAAAGAATGGCAGGTCGCAAGACATTTACCTTGGCCCGCGCTGGGCTCTTCGTGCTTCTCGTGAGCCTGGTTGCCGTGCCGGCCCTCGGGGGATCCGCATCGAACGTGGATGCCAAGGTCCTCAGCCAGCTGTCCGGCACGGTTGTAAACCGCTTCTATATGGCGAACCCGGATCTGGCGCCCGCTGGGTCCCAGGGCCGGTACCTCGCTATCAAGAACAGCCTGTCCCGATTCCAGGGCGATGGTTTCGACGCACCGCTCGGTCCGCCGTTCGGTGATCGCTTCAACGCCGACCCGGTGGGACTTCCCCAGAACGAGGAATCCGTGACGGTCTGCCGAGGAGCTGCCAACTACCTGATGGGCGGCACGAACGACTACCGTGGATTGCTGGACCCGCAGTTCAACTTCACGGGCTGGCACTACTCGAACGACGCCGGCGACACCCTGACGAACGAGGGGCTCCTCCCGCCGGTCACAGCCTCGACGGGTGAGGTTCTGCCTTCCGGTGGCGACCCCGTAAACGGGTGTGCCATCGGTGAGGGCGGGCCGAACTTCTACGCGGCCAGCCTCAACTATGACCCGTTCGATCCCTTCGGCCAGAAGAACGCCATCGGGGCATACCTCACGGCCCCGGACGCGCTGGAGTCGTGCGGGGGCGGGTCGGATCCGGCATGCTGGCCGGTTCGCCGCGCCGTGGCGGAGTCCGAGCCGGGACACTTCCTGGACAAGGAATGGATGGACGTGGGCGACACCGGTGACGGCATCCACGTCTGGGTGACGTACTCGGACTTCGACATCTTCGCCCCGTGCTGCTTCGCGCAGGTCAAGGCGGTTCGCTGCACGGCCGATCTGGTCAACTGCAGCGCGCCCATCACCATGAGCGAGGGCGAGGACGACATCCAGTTCAGCGACGTGACGGTCGGGCCGGACGGACGCACCTACATCTCGTGGGCGCAGATCTTCGGCGAGATCGAGGGCACGCCGCAGACGTTCAGGATCAAGATGCGGGTTGGGGCACCGGGATGCGAATCGCTCGCATGCTTCGGCCCGAAGCGGTTCGTCAACGACGTTTCACTCGCGATCCCCTTCGGCGGCCGCCTCCAGGCGAACGACTTCCGGATCGCGACGTACCCGAAGAACGAGGTCAAGATCGTGAACGGGATTCCGCGAGTCTTCGTCGTCTGGGACGAGTGCGACGCCCGAATCATGGACGGGACGCTCTGCGAGTTTCCGAAGATCAAGCTCAAGTACTCCGACAACTTCGGAAAGAACTGGAGCACCGTGAAGGTGCTGTCGACCGGCGGCGTGAACTACTTCCCCGCGATCGCGAACGACGTAACCAACGGGGAGCTCGCCGTCGCCTACTTCACCACCCGGTACGACCAGCAGTACCACAGCGGCCAGGACATCGAGATGGTCACCCTGAACGCCACGACGCTGACGGTCACGAACCGTCAGCGGGTTACCTCGGACGAGGACATGCCGAACTTCCCCGAGGCCGATCCCACCCTCGAGGACTTCATCGGTGACTACATCGAGGTGTTCGCGCACGGGGGCACGGCGTGGGTGCACTACAACATGAACATCCGCGACGTGAAGTTCCTCGGTGAGGGGCTTCCCGTCGGGCAGCAGGACAACTTCCTCACCCGCATCGGCCTCTAAGCCGATCCGCAGCGAGATGAAGCCCCGGCTCCGGCCGGGGCTTCATCCGTCCCCGAAAGGAACTGGCCTCAGCCGGACTCGGGCCGATCAGGGACCGCGGCTCGGTACCCGACGCCGCGGACCGTCTCGATCAAGCCCTCGTGCTCGGGACCGAGCTTGGCGCGGAGCCGGCGGACGTGAACGTCGACAGTGCGGGTGCCACCGTAGAAGTGGAACCCCCACACTTCTCGGAGCAGCTCCTCCCGGCCGAACACCCGCCCCGGCCGATCAACCAGGAACCGCAGGAGCTCGAATTCCTTGTATGTGAGCTCGAGGGTCCGCCCGGACAGCGCCACACGGTAGGTCTCGACATTCAGCGAGAGAGCGCCGAGCCGCATCACGGCGTCGCCCACATCCCCGACACGCCGCCTCAGGATGTTCAGGCGGGCTAGCAACTCCGGTGCGGAGGTGGAGGAGGAAACGATGTCGTCGGCCACGTCGTGCCACGGCCACTCCCCAAATCCGGTTCGCGCGAGAACTGCGATGACCGGAACTCGCTCATGGCGCTCGGCGATCGCCGCCATGACGCGGAACCCAAGCTCGGCCTTCACCTCGGCGTCCACGATCACCGCCGAGGCACCCAGGTCCTCCAGGTGATCGAGCGCGTCCATCCTGAGCCCGTCCACCTTCACGTCCAGGTCCAAAGAGGTGAGTGGGGGAAGCGCCTCGGAGGGGGAGCGATCCGTGAGGAACACGATGCGCACCACGGATCGCGAGCGTAGCAGGGCGGGGAACGGCGCGCCGCCGCCCGGTAATCTCGCAGCCGTGAGGATCCTGTTGTTCGCCTCCCTTCGGGAGATCGCGGGGACGGACGCGCTCGAGTCCTCGGCGGTGTCGGTCGGGGATCTGATCGAAGAGCTCACGGCCCGCCTCGGCCCGGAGTTCGCCCGCATCCTTCGTGCGGGAGCCATAGTCGTGAACGGCTCGACCGCGGGGCCAGATCAGGCGCTGAGCCCGGATGACGAGGTCGGGCTGCTCCCGCCGGTCTCCGGGGGGGCCGGAATGCGACCCTCACCCCGCGCGTTGTTTCCGCATGACGCGAGCCGAAAGGAGTGACTCATGGAGATCGGGATCGGGCTGCCCAATCCGATAAGGGGAGTGGAGGGCCGAACCCTCATCGAATGGGCCCGCCGGGCCGAGGAGGCGAGCTTCTCCTCGCTCGCTACGATCGACCGGATCGCCTACCCCAGCTATGAGTCCCTGATCACGCTGGCCGCCGCCGCCGGCATCACCGAGCGAATCGAGTTGATGACGAACGTCCTGCTCGGCCCAACCCGCAATCCGGTGCTCCTGGCCAAGGAGGCGGCGAGCGTCGATCAGCTCTCGGGAGGGCGACTCGTACTGGGGCTGGGGGTCGGAGGGCGGCCCGACGACTACGAGGCGGTCGGGGAGCGGTTCGATGACCGTGGGCGACGATGGGACGAGGCGCTCGAGCTCATCGTCCGGACGTGGCGGGGAGAGAACCTAGACCCCGGAGAGTCGGCGGTTGGTCCCGCGCCACTGCGCCCCGAGGGCGTTCGCGTGCTCATTGGTGGCATGTCCGAGAAGTCCATCGCCCGGACCATCGCCTGGGGCATCGGGTGGACGGCGGGTGGCGCCCCCCCCGAGCAGGTGGCGCCCTTCGTGGAGCGCGTGCGAAGCGCATGGAAGAAGGCGGGGCGCGAGGGGCAGCCGCACATTGTCGCGCTGTCGTACTTCTCGCTTGGCGATGACGTGACCGAGGCGTCGCGAGCGTACCTAAAGGACTACTATGGCTTCACGGGCGAATTCGCGGAGATGATCGCGGATGCCGCCCCCCGAACGCCCGAGGCCATTCGCGAGGTCGTGGGGAAGTTCGAGGACATCGGGGTAGATGAGCTCGTCTTCGATCCCACGGTGGCCGAGCTCACGCAGGTCGACCGGCTTGCGGAGGCCGTCACCTAGCCCTGGCCGGCCGGTTCCCGAGACGAACGCCCGCCCGGGACCCCGCGTCAATCCGCCAGCTGTTCATCCTGTCGCCTGGTCTCGCCGACGTGGATGCCGCACTCCGTCTTCATCTGCCCGGACCAACGGCCGGCTCGCTCGTCCTCGCCCGGGAAGACCATCCTGGTGCAGGGGGCGCACCCGATCGAGGCATACCCGAGGTCGTAGAGCGGGTTGTGGGGGATGTCGTGCTCCCGCAGGTACGCCCACACCTGGGGCTTCGTCCAGTTGGCGATGGGGTTGACCTTCAGGAGCCGGAGTCCGGGCTCGTGCTCGTACGCCTCCACGATGGGAGCGTTTGCCCGAGTCCAGGCCGAGTCCCGCCGCATGGACGTGACCCAGCCGTCCAGGCCGCGCAGGGCCCGATTGAAGGGAAGGACCTTGTTCAGCTCGCAGCAGCGCGACGGATCACGCTCGAAGAGCCTCGGCCCGAACGCCGCGGCCTGGGTGTCCTCCGTGTAGTCACCCACAAGCTCGACTACGTTGAGCCCGAGGCGTTCGCTCAAGCGCTCCTTGAAGCCGAGCGTTTCGGCGAAGTGAAAGCCCGTCTCCAGGAACAGGATGGGCACGTCCGGGCGAATCTGCACCGCCATGTGCATCACACAGGTGCCCTCGGCCTGGAACGCCGAGGCGATGGCGACCCGTTCCAGCCCCGAGTCGACGAGCGCCCACCGGAGGATGTCGGCCGGCTGTGCCCGCTCGAAGCGTTCGCTCAGCTCTTTGACGGCGCGGTCGTCGATCAAGGTTTGCATGCAATCCTGATTCGTCCGTTGGATGGAGAGGCGGAAGGGAGTTCGAGCCAGTATACGGG
>JACDEY010000054.1 GCA_013816105.1 Actinomycetota bacterium | reverse complement strand
GCCCTGACTGGCACGGTGCTCACCCGCCGGTGGCTCGGAGAGCAGTCTCCTCCCAAAGAGAGCTGCTGGGACCCCATTAGATTGGCCTACCCCTCCGCCGTGACTCGCCGTTGCCAACTGGGCGTGTGAGCAGCGCAAATGCGTCTCACTTTGATCGATGCAGCAGGGCGATGAAGGTGCTCGAAGAGCTCTAGGCGGGTTCGGAATTGGCGTACCGGCGAGAGAAGGAAACCTCTGGAAGCTGACGGCAAGCCTTGCTGTGGACGGGGTTGCCCCATAGCCCTGCAGATTTCCGTGGACGTGGACAAGGAGCCCGTCGTCGTCGTCGTCATTCGCAACCACAGGTGAGGCTCCAGCGCCAAGCACACCGAGCGTCAGCGCTCCCCCGGCGCTTCCCTTGATGAGCTGCCTCCGACTGAGCTTTTCCATTGTTCCCTCCCTCTAGGGCGATCTCGTCCGGCCTCACACGAGTCCTCAGAAGCTGATCCCCCCTTCCAGCACGATCTCGTTGAACACAAGTCCGGAGACGCGGAGGACCACCCTCGTTCCCGGCCCACCTCTGTACGCGATCAGGGTGAACGGCAAGTCCTTACCGGCCCCCAGTCCCGTCACGGTGGCGTTGCCCCGAAGGACGGCCCGACCTTCCTCGACGGATCCGCGAGGCCGCAGGCCCCTTCTGCAGGCTCCTCCTATGTGGGAAGCTCCAAACCGTCCCCAAGGTCAACGCCGGCTCCAACCTGGACAACCGCGTTTCAGGGCATCGAGATGGGCGGGGGAGGCATGGGCGTGTCACGCAACCGCAACTCTGGGCCCACGGGACGAGCGATCGAGGAACAGCTCCGTCGGCAGACGGAACGATTCGAGCCGGTCCTCGAGATCAGCCCAACGGCCATCGTGATCACCGATCTCGGCAACCGGGTCGCGTCGTGGAACCCGGCCGCGGAGCGGCTCTTCGGATACACAGCGGAGGAGGCGGCGGGGCGGGATCTCAACGGTCTCGTGGCGAGTACGGACGCTCTGCACGTCGAGGCGGAGGAGTTCAGGCGGCGCGTCGCGGCCAATGAGCACGTCCAGAGCATCACCCGGCGCACTCGCAAGGACGGGAGCATCGTCGACGTCGAGCTCCTCGCCGTTCCGATGGTCGCGAAGGACGAACCGGTCGGGACGTTCGCCATCTACCACGACATCACCGAGCTGAACCGCCAACAGCGGTTCTTCGGGGAGCTGCTCGAGGTGAGTCCCGAGGCCATCGTCACCACCGATATGAACGAAACCGTGACGTCCTGGAATCCGGCTGCCGAGCAGCTGTTCGGCTACACCGTCGAGGAGGCGATCGGCCGGAACATCGACGACCTGGTGGCCGCGCGGGAGGACCTGCGCGCTGAAGGGGAGGAGATCGACCGCCAGGCGAACGAGGGTCGCACCGTCCGCGTCGTCACGCAGCGGACAAGGAAGGACGGGACGCTGGTCGACGTCGACGTCGTGGGGGGACCCGTCAGGGTCGGTGGCGAGCTGGTGGCGAAGCACGTCTTCTACCACGACATCACCGAGCTTCAGGAGCAGAAACGCTACTTCCAGTCGCTGCTCGAGATCAGCCCGACGGCGATCGTGATCACCGACCTCGACTCGAAGATCGTCTCGTGGAATCCCGCCGCGGAGAAGCTCTTCGGGTATTCAGCGAAGGAGGCCGTGGGCCGTAGGACCGACGACCTCGTTGCCACCCGGCCGGAGTTCCACGACGAGGCGGTCCGGTACACGGAGGCCCTTGCGCGGGGGGAGCGCGTCGATGCCATCACCCAGCGGACGCGGAGCGATGGCTCGTTGGTGGACGTCCAGCTCCTCATCGCGCCGGTGAACGTGGGCGGGGAGCGGGAGGGCCTCTATGTCATGTATCACGACATCAGCGAGCTCCAGGAGCAGAAACGGTACTTCCAATCGCTCCTGGAGATCAGCCCTGCGGCCATGGTGGTCACCGACCTCGACTCGAAGGTCGTCTCCTGGAACCCCGGCGCCGAGCGGCTCTTCGGGTACTCGACCGACGAGGCCGTCGGCAACCTCCTCGACGATCTGGTGGCCACCCGGCTGGATCTCCACGAGGAGGCCGCGGGCTACAGCCGAACGGCGATGCGAGGGGAGCGGTTCCAGGCCTCGGTCAGGCGGACCCGGAAGGACGGTTCCCTCGTCGACGTCCAGATGTTCTCTGCGCCGGTCGTTGTGAGCGAGGAGCGCGTCGGGTTCGTGGTCATCTACCACGACGTCAGCGAGCTCCAGCGCCAGAAGCGGTACTACGAGGCCCTCGTGGAGTCGAGCCCGGTGGCGATCGCTCTCATGACCCCCGACGGGACGGTCAACTCCTGGAACCCGGCGGCGGAGCGCCTCTTCGGCTACACGGCCGATGAGGCCATCGGCCGCGACGTCGACGAACTCGTGGCAACCATCGATGAGATGCGAGCGGAGTCCCGGGCCTATACGGAGCAAGGTATGAGGGGAGACCCTGCGCACGCCATTACACAGCGGACGCACAAGGACGGAACTCTGCTCGACGTTGAGATGTTCTCGTCCCCGGTCATCGTGGCGGGAGAAGCAGTCGGCCTCTACGCCCTGTACCACGACATCCGTGATCTCCAGCGGGCGCGAAGGGACGCCGAGGCGGCCACGGAGGCCAAGAGTGCGTTCCTAGCCACGATGAGCCACGAGATCCGGACGCCGCTCAACGCCGTCCTCGGCATGACCGGGCTCCTGCTGGATACGGAGCTTTCGGGCGAGCAGCGCAACTATGCGGAGGTGACCCGCAGCAGCGGCGATGCCCTGCTCGGCGTGATCAACGACATCCTCGACTTCTCCAAGATCGAGGCGGGCAGGTTCGACCTGGACAGCGCTCCGTTCGATCTGCGGGACTGCGTGGAGTCCGCGCTCGAGCTGGTGGCTGCCGGCGCGCTCAAGAAGGGCCTCGATATCGCCTACGAGCTCGATCCGGACGCGCCGGGGGCGCTCGTCGGCGACGTCACACGGGTGCGTCAGATCCTGATCAACCTTCTGAATAACGCGGTGAAGTTCACCGAGCAGGGCGAGGTCGTGGTCACCGTGGCCGCGGAGCGGCTCGACTCGGACGATCGCCATCGGGTCCATTTCGCTATCCGAGACACCGGGATCGGCATCCCTGAAGACCGCATGGATCGACTGTTCGAGTCGTTCAGCCAGCTGGATCCTTCGACGACCCGACGCTACGGGGGGACGGGGCTCGGGCTGGCGATCAGCAAGCGGCTGGCCGACCTGATGGGCGGGACGATGTGGGTCGAGAGCCGCCCGGGGAGCGGGTCGACGTTCCACTTCACCCTCGAGGCCGAGGCCTCTCCCGCTCCCGTCCGGGCCTTCGAACGAACGACGCCGACGCAGCTCTCCGGGAGGCGCGTGCTGATCGTCGACGACAACGCCACCAATCGCCACATCCTGGTCAGACAGACCGAGTCATGGGGCATGCTCGCTGTGGAGACCGGGACTCCGGTCGAAGCCCTCGAGTGGATCCGCCGGGGCGATCCCTTCGACGTCGCCATCTTGGACATGCAGATGCCGGACATGGACGGTCTCGCCCTGGCCGGTGAGATCCGCCGGCACCGCGACGCGCGGGCTCTTCCGCTCGTGATGTTGACCTCGCTCGGCCGCAGTGAGAAGACATCGGTCGAGTTCGCCTCGTACCTGACCAAACCGATCAAGCCCTCGCAGCTCCACGACGCGCTGATGGTGGTCTTCGGTGGAGAACCCCAGCCGGGCGAGACCTCGGCCGAGCCCTCGGCGGCGGCCGCGCCCGATGATCGGCTGGCCGAACGGCTCCCTCTGCGGATCCTGGTGGTCGAGGACAACGCCGTGAACCAACAGCTGGTGTTGCTCATGCTCCAGAAGGTGGGCTATCGGGCGGACGTCGCAGCCAATGGTGTTGAGGCGCTGGAGGCGCTCGAACGCCAAACCTACGACGCGGTGCTTATGGACGTGGAGATGCCGGAGATGGACGGGCTCGAAGCCACCAAGCGCATCCACCAGCGGTGGCCGCGGGAGCGGCGGCCGCACATCGTCGCGGTCACTGCCAACGCCATGCAGGGGGAGCGAGAGCTGTGCATCCAGGCCGGCATGGACGACTACATCGCCAAGCCCATCCACATCGAAGAGCTCGCAGGTGCCCTGACGCGCGTCGCGCGCCGGCCCGGCGCAAGCCAACCGGCTTCGGCGGTCGACGCCGGTGTGATCCGCAAGCTCGTCTCCTCGCTCGGTGAGCAGGGGCGCGGATCGGTGGCGGCGCTGATCGACACCTTCCTGGGCCACGTGCCCGGCCAGATGGCGACGCTGACGACCGCGTTGGAGCGGAACCAGGTCGAAGACGTCCGACGGGAGACGCACACGCTGAAGTCCAACGCCGCCGCGTTCGGACCCGTCCAGCTCGCGAAGATCTGTCGCGAGCTCGAGGCTGCGGCGAAGGCCGGAACCCTCGACGGGGGAAGCGACCTCCTCGCTCGGATCGCGGTGGAGCTCGGACGCGTGACCGGTGAGCTCGAAACGATCCGCGCTGAGCTGCGACCATGAAGGATCAGGCCTCGGTCCTGGTGGTGGACGACGATCCCGTGACCCGTCTGATGCTCACCGGGAGCCTCGAGCGGGACGGGCATCAGGTGAGGACGGCAGAAGACGGTAACCAGGCGCTCGACTTCGTGCGTTCCGAGAGCTTCGACGTCGTCCTGCTCGACGTCCTGATGCCGCAGATGGACGGCTACGGCGTGTTGGGCGCGCTGAAAGAAGATTCCAACCTGCGACACATCCCCGTGATCATGGTCACGTCGGTCGACGACATCGACAGCGCCGTGCGGTGCATCGAGCTCGGGGCCGACGACTACCTGTCGAAGCCCATCGACCCGGTGCTGCTCACCGCGAGGATCAACGCCGGCTTGAACAAGAAGCGCCTCCACGATGTGGAGATGGAGCACCTCGAGGAGGTGGCGCGGCTCAACCGGCAACTCGAGGCACGGGTGGAAGAGCAGGTGGCCGAGCTGGTTCGGACCGGCGAGCTGAAGCGGTTCCTGCCTCATCAGGTCGCCGAGGGATTACTGGCGGGACAGCTGTCCGCGTCCGAGGGCTTCGAGCGGCGAAAGCTGACCCTCCTGTTCGCGGACTTGGTCGGGTTCACCGACCTCTCCGACACCCTGGAGCCCGAGGAGCTCTCCGAGGTGCTGAACGAGTACCTCCGGGAGATGACCGCCGTGGCCGTCGCCCACCGAGGGACCCTGGACAACTACATCGGCGACGGCCTGATGGTCATCTTCGGAGCTCCGATCCAAGAGGACGAGTCGGTCCAGGCCTGGGCGGCCGTGCAGGTCGCGTTCGGCATGAAGATCCGCGCGGAGGAGCTGAGCGCCACGATCCGCGGGCGCGGGATCCCGGCCGATCTCAGGATCCGTGTCGGCGTGAACACCGGCCATTGCACGGTGGGTGTCTTCGGCAGCGACGTCCTGCGCGCGTACAAGGCCGTGGGCTTCGCCGTCAACGTGGCAGCCCGTCTTCAAACGGAGGCCGAGCCGGGTTCTGTCCTGGTCGGGTTCCGGACCTACGCGCTGGTCAAGGACCGGGTCCGGGCCCAGCAGCGAGAGCCGCTCATGCTCAAGGGCGCGGCCCGCCCGGTGGAAGCGTGGGAGATCCTCGACCTGGTCGGCGGTTCCGGACGATCGTGAGGTGGAAGGATGTCGCGAGACATGTCGGCACGATGTCGCGAGACATCACACTGGTGCCCCCGGCAGGAATCGAACCTGCGACACACGGTTTAGGAAACCGCTGCTTCGAGATCAGGGCGAGCTGGCTGCGCTTCCGGACTCGAGCACGCCGTCTGCAACACCGCTGCCAGCACTCAAGTTCTTCTCAGAGGGCCGGTTCGCCACTTGCTGGGTCCCCGCGACCAGAGCTAACGTCGCCGTCCGATGATCGAGGCCGGGGTCCTGGGGAAAACCCAGGACCTGTCTCTCGGTCAGTACCTGCAGGAGTGGCTCGCTCACGCAAGGGCCCGGGTCCGGGCCACCACGTACCGGGGGTATGAGTCACTCATCAGGCTGTATGCCGTTCCTGCCTTGGGCGAGGTCTCACTGTCCGAGCTCTCCCCCCTTCACCTCCAGCGCCTGTACAGCTCGCTCCTCGTGCCCGAACGCAGGCTCTCGGCAGGGACCGTGCTGAACCTGCACCTGGTGCTCACCCAGGCCCTCGGGCAGGCCGTGCGCTGGGGGATCCTTGCCTCCAACCCCGCGAAGGGGGCCCAGCCCCCCAGACCCAGGCGCCCCGAACCGGTGGTGGTCGATCCCTCCCTCGCGGAGCGGATCGTCGCCGCGCTTGAAGGCTCGGCCGTTGAGCTTCCCGGGATGATGGCGATCGCAACCGGGATGCGCCGGGGCGAGATCCTGGCCCTTCGCTGGGGCGATCTCGATCCGGGCCTTCACCAGGCCCAGGTCCGCCGGACCCTTCACGCGACCGGCCGGGGACTCGCGTTCTCCGAGCCCAAGACCCGCAGGTCCCGGCGCGCAGTGGCCCTGCCCGAGATCCTGCGCCCCTGCCTCGAGCGCGCGCGCTCCGAGCAGGCCCTCCGCCGGTCCAAGGCCCGGACGTGGCAGGACCTCGACCTGGTGATCGATCGGGGCGACGGGGGGCCGCTGAACCCCGACACCTTGTCGTCAAGGTGGCGGTTGTTCCTGGCCCACTCCGACCTTCCCCACGTTCGGTTCCACGATCTTCGCCACGGCCACGCGACGCTGATGCTGCTCAAAGGGGTCCATCCCAAGGTGGTCTCGGAGCGCCTCGGGCACGCGAGCGTCGGGATCACACTCGACCT
>JACDEY010000053.1 GCA_013816105.1 Actinomycetota bacterium | reverse complement strand
GTTCAAGGCCGTGCCGAGGTCGGCCACCGGCCCCGATATCCGCCGGCTCTTCGTGGGCTCGGAAGGCAGCTTCGGCGTGATCACCGAGGTCACGCTGGCAACGGCTCGGGCGCCAGCCCTCGCGTGGGCGGCCTTTCGCCCCCACTCGTTCGAGTCGGGACTGGCCCTGCTCCGGGAGCTCGTGCAGCGACCGTTCCGGCCGCTCGTCGCCCGGCTGTTCGACGAGACGCGAGCGAGGGAGATGTTCGACGCCCCCGGCGCGTCGCGTGGGGCGGCGCTGGTCGTGGGCTTCGATGCGGGCGCTCCCGCCGGCGAGGCCGAGCGCTTCGAGTTCGGAGAGCTCGCGCGGGAGCTGGGGGCCAGGCCCGCCGTTAGGGACCTCGCGGAGCGCTGGTGGGATCAGCGCTTCGAGCCGGTCACCCAGTACGACTCCGTCATGGGACCGGAACGGAGCCTCGGCTCGGGCGTGATAGCAGACACGGTCGAGGCCACCGGCCTCTGGCGACGGCTCCCCGGCCTGTACGACGCGGTCCGGGGCGCGCTCCTCGAGCACGCGGAGTCAGTCGGGTGCGTGGTCGGGCACGTCCACACATCCGGAGCCTCCCTGATGTTCCCCTTCCTCCTCCGCGCGAGCAGCGACGAGGAGGCCGAGCTCGGGTACGCGCGTGCCTGGGATGACGCCCTCACCGCATGCATCGCGGCCGAGGGGACCATCGGTTACTCCCACGGGATCGGCCTGCACCTGGCGTCGCATCTAGTCGCCGAGAACGGGGAACCCGGCATAGCCGTGCTTCGCCGCGTCAAGGACGCCCTGGACCCGAAGGGGGTCATGAACCCGGGCAAGCTGCTTCCTTTGCGGACCCAGTCCCCCTGAGGAGCTACGCGAGGGCGCCGATATGATGCCGCCGTGCCCCACGATCACGCCGCACGGCTGAACCGCGCCGCCGAGGAGACCGCCGCATCCGGGGTGGTGGCGCTCCTCATCGCGCCGTCGGCCGACCTCCTGTACCTGACCGGCTACGATCCCCCTCCCCTCGAGCGGTTGACGGCTTTGATCGTCCGGCCGGACGGCGAGCCGGTGCTCCTCGTGCCCGAGCTGGAGCGGCCGCGGGCCCTCAACTCACCCGGGGCGGATCGGCTGGAGATCCGGTCATGGAGGGACGGAGACGACCCGTATGAGGCGGTCACCCGGATCGTCTCCTCCGCGGGAACCTACGGCGTCGCCGACCGGATGTGGGCTTCTCACCTCCTCGGTCTTCAGAGCGCGCTCCCGGACGCGCGGTTCCTTCCGGCCTCCCGGACGCTCTCGAGGCTTCGTGCCCGGAAGGACGAGTCGGAGGTGGCGCTGCTCGCTCGCGCCGCCCGGAGCGCCGACGAGGCGTTCCGCCGGATCTGCAGGGAGGGACTCGAGGGCCGAGCCGAGGAGGACGTCGCGCGCTCACTCGCGCGCCACCTCACCGAGTCCGGGCACGACACTGCCGCCTTCACGATCGTGGCCTCCGGTCCGAACGGAGCCTCGCCACACCACGAGCCGGGCGGCCGGGGCATCCGGGACGGAGATGCGGTCGTGCTCGACTTCGGCGGACGCGTCGGCGGCTATTGGTCGGACGTGAGCCGCACGGTGTGCGTCGGGACGCCGACGGATGAGCTTCGTGAGGTTCACGAGATCGTCCGTGAAGCGCAGCAGGCGGCGTTCGCCGCGGTGTGGCCGGGGGTTCCCGCCGAGGAGGTCGACGCGGCGGCTCGCGAGGTTATCGAGGACGCCGGTTACGGAGACGCATTCCTTCATCGCACCGGCCACGGGATCGGCCTCGAGGAGCACGAGGATCCGTACCTGGTGGCCGGCAACGCCGAACCGCTCGATGTCGGAATGTGCTTCTCCATCGAGCCCGGCATCTACCTGGAGGGCCGCTTCGGTGTGCGGATCGAGGACATCGTGACGGTCACGCCGGACGGAGGGCTGCGCCTCAACTCCGCCGACCGCGACCTCGCGACGGTGATGTAACCTACTCGACGGTAGGTTGGTCGCTGACCCAAGGTCCGCGGAGCCCGGGGAGGAAAACGTGTCGCGTCCGAGCATCCCCGAGGAGGTCGCCGAGCTGCGGGCCTCGCTCTCGCAGTTCATCGATCGTGAGGTACGCCCCACCGAGGAGTCATACCGCCAGGAGATCCAGGAGACGGGCACGTTCGCGTGCCTGCGCGAGGAGCAGCTCAAGCTGCGCAAGCGCTCGGCGGACGTCGGCTTCTGGACGCTGCACATGCCCGAGTCAGTCGGCGGTGGGGGACTTGCCTACCTCGGCCAGGTCGTCCTTCACGAGCAGGCCTCCAGTCACGGGCTGATCCTCGCCCAGTTCGAATCGATCTTCCCCGTCGTCACCGGGCCGAGCCCGATCCATCTGGACTGCACCGAGCGGCAGCGAGAGAAGTACCTCGATCCTCTGATGTCCGGGGACAAGGTGACCTGCTTCGCGCTGACGGAGCCCGAGGCCGGCTCGGACGCCACGCGAATCCGCACGCGCGCCGCCCCGACCGCGTCCGGGACATGGATTCTGAACGGTCGGAAGCACTTCATCACGGCGGGCCAGTCCGCCGACTTCGCCCTCGTCTTCGCCGTGACCGATCCCGAGCGACGTGCCCACGGCGGCATCACCGCCTTCTTCGTGGATGCCGGCACCCCCGGGTTCTCCGTCACCCGGGTCCAGCGGACGATGTCGCCGTACCAGAACCCCGTCGAGCTCACCTTCGAGGACATGGAGGTGGGGGATGAGCAGGTCCTGGGCCAGGTGGGCTTCGGCTTCTACTCCGCTGTGAGAGGGATCAACGGCGCGCGGCTGCAGATCGCCGCGACCGCGATCGGGATCGCACAGAACCTGCTCCGCCGGTCACTCGAGTACGCGAAGAGCCGGGTGGCGTTCGAGAGGCCGATCGGCTCGAACCAGTACATCCAGGGGATGCTGGTTGACTCCCACGCGGAGCTCGAGCAGGCCCGGCTGCTGGTCTACGAGTGCGCCCGGCAGATCGACGAGGGCGCCGATGGACGGCGGGAGGCGGCGCTCGCAAAGCTCGTCGCGACGGAGATGGTGGGGCGGGTGGCCGACCGGGCAATACAGGTCCACGGGGGCACGGGCTTCATGACGGAGGTCGGCCTCGAAGCCTGGTACCGGGACGTCCGGGCCATGCGCCTGTACGAGGGGACGAGCGAGATCCTGCGGGCGAACATCGCCAAGACGCTTGGCCTCTAGAGGCGGGGACGAACCCTGGTTCCCCCCGGTCTGTCCATGACCTCGAGGCCCATCGCGCTGAGTTGATCGCGGATCCGATCGGCCGTCCCGAAATCCCTCGCGGCCCGGGCCTCGTCCCGCCGGCGGATCAGCTCGAGGACCTCGGGCGGCGCCTCGTATCCTTCGCGGGCCAGCCGCTCGAGGTCAAGGCCCAGGACGTCGTCCCAGGAGGCGAGGAGCGTGAACTTGTCGGCGCCGGCGACCGCGCTGGAGGCGACGGCTTCGTTGAGGACCACCAGCGCGGCCGGCATGTCCATGTCGTCCGCCAGAGCGTCCCGGAAGCGGCGGTCGAGGTCTTCGGCTGCCTCGCCGCGCGTCGCCACGGCCGGCGCCGCGGACCAGTCGACCATCCGCTGGCGAAGGCCGATGAGCCGGGTGTTCGCCGCCTCGAAGGCCTCCCAGCTGAAGTCCATCTCGCTGCGGTAGCGGGTGCCGAAGCACACCAGCCGGAAGGCGAGGGGATCCAGTCCCCGATCCACGATCTCCGGCACCAGCACGACGTTCTTCGCCGACTTGGCGATCTTCTGTCCGGAGAGGCGGAGAAAACCGCCGTGCACCCATACGGAGACCACAGGGTGGCCGACGGCCGCTTCGGACTGCGCGATCTCGTCCTCGTGGTGGGGGAACTTGTTGTCGTTGCCGCCGGTGTGGACGTCGAAGCGCTCGCCCAGGTGCTTCATCGACATCGCCGAGCACTCGATGTGCCAGCCGGGAAAGCCGTCGCCCCACGGGCTCGGCCACTTGAGGACGCGATGATGCCCGGCCTTCTTCCAGAGCCCGAAGTCCTCCCGGCTGCGCTTGTTCGGGTCGACCTCCACGTCCTGTCGGTGCCCGGCCTGAAGCGCCTCGAGGGTGTTGCCTGAGAGCTTCCCGTACTCCGGGAAGGTGCGGACCTCGAAGTAGACCGTGCCATCGACCACGTACGCGTGTCCCTTCTCGACCAGCCGTTCCGTGATCTCGATCATCTCGGCGATGTGATCGGTCGCTCGCGGATAAAGGTCGGCCCGCCCGATGCCGACCGCGTCACCGTCCTTCAGGAAAGCCTCGGTGTACTTCTCCGCGATCTGCATCGCGGAAAGGCCCTCGTCCGACTCGGCGAGCTCCATCTTGTCGAGCCCGGTGTCCCTCACATCGTCGGTCATGTGGCCCACGTCGGTGATGTTCATTACCAGCCGGACGTCCCGACCCTCGAACCGGAGGATCCGCCGGATAAGGTCGCCGAGCATGAAGGACCGGAAGTTTCCGATGTGGATGTAGCGGTACACGGTGGGGCCGCAGGAGTAGATCTTCACGGTCTGGCCCTCGGCCGGCTTGACCTCTTCGACGTGCCGGGAGAGGGAGTTGTAGAGGCGCATGACTAGAAAGGATACCGGCGGGCCGGTACGCCACGCGAGAGGCGGCATCGCGGAGGGCCGATGCTAGGCTTCGCTCGATGGAGCGCGACTTCGGCCTCAGCGAAGACCAGCGGGACGTCGTCGGCGCGGTCCGCGAGTTCGTCGCCGAACGGATCGCTCCGGCCGCCGCCGGATTCGAAGAGAAGAAGGAGTTCCCTCGTGAGCTGTTCTCCCAGCTCGGGGAGATGGGGCTCGCCGGGATCCCGTACGAGGAGCGCTTCGGCGGGGGAGCGCAGTCCTATCTGACCTACGTAGCCGTCGTCGAAGAGATCGCGACGGGGTTCCTTTCCCTGGCCGTGACGCTGTCCGTCCATCACCTGTCCGCGTTCGGCATCTCCCAGTTCGGGTCCGACTCGCTGAAGGAGAAGTACCTGCCGCGGCTGTTCTCGGGCGAGTGGCTTGGAGCCTATGCCCTCTCCGAGGCCTCGAGCGGCTCGGACGCCGCCTCCCTGCGCACGCGCGCGGAGCGGGTGGACGGCGGCTACCGGCTGACCGGGTCGAAGCGCTTCATCACGCACGGGGGAGAAGCCGAGCTCTACCTCGTGCTGGCGAGGACCGGAGAGGAGGGTCCTCGCGGCATCTCCGCTTTCGCCGTCGAGCCGGACCGTCCGGGGTTCGAGTTCGGAAAGCTCGAGGAGAAGATGGGCTGGAACGCCTCGCCGATGCGGGAGCTGATCTTCGAGGGATGCGAGGTGCCCGTGGAGAACCTGGTGGGGGAGGAGGGGCAAGGGTTTCCCATCGCCCTCGCGGCCCTCGACGGAGGGCGCCTGGGGATCGCGGCCTGCTCGGTGGGCCTCTCCCAGGCTGCGTTCGATGCCTCGGTTAAGTTCGCGAAGGAGCGATCGCAGTTCGGGAGACCCGTCATCGACTTCCAGGGCCTGCAGTTCATGCTGGCCGACATGGCGACCCAGATCGAGGCGGCCCGTCGCCTGTACCGCGAGGCCGCACGACTCCGCGACGACGGCGGCGACTTCTCCATCGCGGCGTCCATGGCCAAGCTGTTCGCCTCCGACGTCGCCATGCGGACGACGACCGACGCCGTCCAGATCCACGGCGGATATGGCTACATGCAGGAGTATCCGATCGAGCGGTACATGCGCGAGGCGAAGGCCCTGCAGATCGTCGAGGGGACGAACCAGGTCCAGCGCATGGTCATCGGCAGAGAGATCGCCGGTTCCTCGTGACCGTGTAAGCGATCCGGCGCCCGGGACGCTGGATACGTGAAAGAGGACTTACGTGCCGGACGCCGCGGGTTTCGAGGCCTTCTACCGAGAGCACCTCGCGCGGATCGTCCGGGCGTGCGCTCTGGTGACGCTGGATCGATCCGTCGCCGAGGACGTCGCCGCCGAGGCCTTCACCCGCCTGTGGGCCGCCTGGGGGCAGATCCGAAGCTCGGATCACGCGGGAGGCTACGTGTTCAAGACGGCGATGCGCCTGTGCGCGAGGGAAGCCGCGCGACGGCGGCGGCCCGTCGCCCCGGCGGCGCCGAGCGATGACCTGGAACGGTCCATCGCCCGCAGCCACGTCGTGAGCGCGCTCGGACGTCTTCCGATCCGGCAACGACAAGCGGTGGTGTTGAGGGACTGGGCGGGGTTCGAGACGTCGGAGGTGGCTCGTCTGCTCGGGCTGCGCGAGAGCACGGTTAGGGTTCACCTCGCCCGTGCGCGAGAGCGGCTGCGGACGGACCTGCTGGTCGAGGACCGCGAACCATGAGGAGCATCGACGCGCGCGACGTCCAGCTGGCCGAGGCCCTCGACCAGGCGGTTCGCGAGTTCGATCCGTCACCGGAGGAACGGCTTCAGACGATCCGCCGGAAAGGGAGCCTCAGGAGGGCGTTGCGATGGACGGCGGCATGCACGGCGCTCTTCCTGTTCCTCGGCGCCACCGGCTGGGCCGCCCTGCGGCTCGCCGGGAACCGGGCTGAGACCGCCTCCCCCGCGCCCGTCCCGTGGCGCCTCTACGAGCAGGCCGACCTGGGCTGGTCTCTCCGTTATCCGCCTTCGTGGAGGGTTCAGGAATACAACGAGTTCTGCAGCCCAAGGGGAAACGCACAGACGATGGGAGTGCTAGTAACCAACGTCCGGCATGTCTTCCGTCATCCGGAAGTCCCGACCGGGTGCCCGAGCGTATGGGACATGCGCGGCTTGCCGTCGGACCTCGTCTTTATATCCTTCGATAACAGCCAACTCCCCTTCGGCCCCGATCAATCCAGCCACTACTCTTCGAGCCTCCCGCTT
>JACDEY010000253.1 GCA_013816105.1 Actinomycetota bacterium | reverse complement strand
CGCCGGTGATGTCGGCGGGCAGAAGGTCGGGCGTGAACTGGATCCGCCGGAAGGAGCAGTCGATCGAGCGAGCCAGCGCTTTCGCCAGCATGGTCTTGCCGACGCCCGGAACGTCCTCGATCAGCAGGTGACCCTCCGCGATCAAGCACACGAGGGCCAGGCGGACCGCCCTCTCTTTGCCCTGGACAACTTGCTGGACGTTGTCCGCGACGCTCGAGAAGGCGTTCACGAAATGTTCCCATTCCACTGCTGCTCGGCGTTCGACACGTTCGGCCATTTCGCTCCCGACACTCGGATGGTCAACTCATCTTACCCATGGTACGGATGACGGCGGCCGGAAGGTTTCCGCGCCGTAGTGACTCCTTCGAGCGGCACATTCCGGTCGGCGGTGGGCCATCCAAGACAAGACGTGATGAGCCGCTTCAGGGTTCCAACAGAGCCGTTGTTATACTCGGCCGAAGGTCCGCTGTGGGTAGATCCCTAGTCCTTAACGCGACGCTCAAGCCCCTCGCGGTGGTTCCGGCCCGCAGGGCGGTGGTCCTCGTCCTCAAGGCGAAGGCCGATATCGTCGCGTCCAATGGGGTCGTATTCCGCTCCGAGTGGGTCGAGGTCCCAGCTCCCTGTGTCGTCCGATTGCGCTATTTCGTCCATGTCCCGTACCGAGCCGGCACAGCGCTCACTCGGCGGGCGGTGTTTGCGCGCGACGGCTGGGCGTGTCAGTACTGCGGCAATGCGGCCGAGAACATGGACCATGTCCTCCCCAAGTCCCGGGGCGGACCCCATTCGTGGGAGAACGTGGTGGCGGCCTGCCGTCGGTGCAACTCACGCAAGGAGAACCGCCTTCCCCATGAGGTCGGGCTGAGGCTCTCCCGGGAACCTCGAATACCCGCGGACGGTTTTCGACTGTCCCTCGGACAGCTCGAGCCCGAGTGGGAGGACTACCTCTAGGACGCACGTCGGCGTGACCGGATAGCACCCGGTCCCGCGCCGCGACGGCTGGTTCTTCGTGGCTCCAGGCGCGATCTGTCGCCGGGGCTCCCGCCGTCAGCCCCTCCCGAACACCCAAAACGATGCCTCGGATTGGGCCCTCCTCCTTGACGTGGTGGAACTTCAGTGGCATAAACGTGGGACAAAGTGGAGGAGAAGGGTGTACCGGTGGCTGAACTGCTCGGCCAGCATCGCTATCAACTCGACCCCAAGGGCCGCATCGCCCTGCCGGCCAAGTTCCGGGAGGCCATGGCCGAGGGCGTCCACCTGACGCTGGGGCAGGACGGCTGTCTGTGGGCCTTTCCCGACGAAGAGTGGCGTCGGCGGAGCGAACAGGTCCGCTCCGCGCCGCTGACGGGAAAGCGGAGCCGGGCCTACAGCCGGATGTTCTTCGGCAACGCGGAGGCCGCCGACCTGGACCGGCAGGGTCGCCTGGTCATCCCGCAGCGACTTCGCACGGCGATCGGCCTCGGGCGCGAGGTCGTGGTCATCGGCGTGTACGACTGGCTGGAGATCTGGCCGACGCAGGCATGGGATCGATACGACGGCGCTCACTCCGGGAGCTACGTCGAGGGGACGCTCGAGCCGGACCGCGGATGAGCGCCGGGCCAGAGCGCGAGACGGGAAAGGAGGCAAGCGGTGAGGACGCCACGTCCGCTGCTCGACGAGGTCGGGCAGAGCTTCTACCTGATGGGGCTGATGGCCCTGATACTCGGTTCGTACGTCGGCCTCGGGCTGCTCGCCGTTCGGGCGCTTGGATAGCGTCCACCGGCCGGTCCTGGTCGATGACGTCGTTCGCCTCCTCGGGGGGAGCGGCCTTGTGATCGACGCCACCGTCGGCCTCGGGGGCCACGCGCTGGCCCTTCTCGATGGAGGCGTTCGTGCCATCGTCGGCGTCGACCGAGATGCTTCCGCGCTGCGACGAGCGGAGGAGCGGCTCGCGGCCTTCGGCCCGCGTTTCCGCACCGTCCGGTCCCGGTTTTCGGCGATCGCCGACGCCGTCCGGCGCGCGGGAGTGGCCGAGGCGGACGGCGTGCTCATGGATCTGGGCGTGTCCTCCATGCAACTGGACGAGCCGGCACGCGGCTTCGGCTTCCGCGTCGCCGGGCCGCTCGACATGCGGATGGGAGGAGAAGAGGGACCGGTCGCGGCCGACGTCGTGAACAACTACCCGGAGGAGGAGCTCGCGCGGGTGATCTTCGAGTACGGGGAGGAGCGCTTCTCCCGGCGCATCGCCGGCGCGATCGTGCGCGCCCGGACCAGGGCGCCGCTCCAGAGCACCGACGAGCTCGCCCGCATCGTCGCCGGCGCCGTCCCTTCCAAGAGGGGCGGACCACATCCCGCCCGCCGAACCTTCCAGGCCATCCGGATCGAGGTGAACCAGGAGCTGGAGGAGCTCGCCGCCGTCCTTCCTCAGGCGGCGGGTCTCCTCCGGGGCGGCGGCCGATTGGTGGTCATCGCCTACCACTCCCTCGAGGACCGCATCGTGAAGCGGTTCGTGCGGGACGAGTCCACTCTGCGTCCTTTGACGAAGAAGCCCCTGCGCCCCGGAGCGGAGGAGACGGTGGCGAACCCCAGGGCTCGGAGCGCACGCCTTCGTGC
>JACDEY010000252.1 GCA_013816105.1 Actinomycetota bacterium | reverse complement strand
GCTTCGAAGATCGGCTCAATGACGATCTTCGCCGCCGCCATCACCACCCGGTCGGCCACGGTGGGTATCGAAAGCGGTCTCAGGTTCTCCTTGCCGGGCTTGCCGGCCTTGGGGATGTACACCCTCCGCAGCGGGGCGGGCCGGTACGTCTTGGCCCGCAATGCCTGGGAGAGCTTCTCGAGGAACGGGCCAACCCCGGACTCCTTGACGGCGGGGATGGTCAACCCATCGACGCCCGGAGCCCCATGGTTGCGTTCGACGGTGCTCCACGCCTCCCACAACACGTCCATGCGATGGACATGGGAGTACACGGCGTGGAACCGTCGGCTCGGATCCTGCTTGGCACTGCGGTAGAGCACGCGCTGCAAAGCACGGGGACCGTCCACCCCCTCGGCCCGACGAATCGCCCTGGCCCGCAAAGGCGGACCTGGCAGATCGTCGTGGTCGGTGGGCTTCGTTGGCTGATCTAGGCCTTCTTCAGGCACTTGCCGCTCCCCTCCCAGCAGTCGTTGCATCGGTGAAGCAGGGCCCCTTCGCTCGACCCGCATTGCCGGGCGTCATCGCTAATCCCGGTAGGGACCGCCCTTGCGGGCGGCCCCCCGGACAGATCCCAGCGTGCGGGATTAGCGCACTGGGCTCTTGCCTTGGGTTCTGGCGGCGAAGCTCACGCTGGGATAGGGACGCACGATGCGTGCAGGGGGTAGCCACCGAGCAGCGATGCGGCCGTAGCGCTCCCAGGTCATGCGATGGCGCTGGCTTCGGCGCCGGAGCGCCTCCCTCCAGATCCATCTCACCTGGTCGCGAAATGCCGACACCGAGTCGATGTTGCCGGGCACCGCGTAGTAGGCGAGGTGACCTCGCACCACACTTGCCAGCCAGCTCCCCTGCTCGGGGATGGACCAGTAGCGACGCCGCCGAAGCTCGGCTTTCACCTGCTTCAACTTCGCCCTCATCCTCTTCTTGATGGTGACGCGCCGGAGCCAGAAACGCCCGTCCTTGGTCTTCCCGCAGATGTGCGTGAAACCCAGGAAGTCGAACGTCTCCGGCTTTGCAAGGCCACGTTCTTTTCGGTTCTGGGCCGCGAAGCGGCCGAACTCGATGAGGCGGGTCTTGTCCGGATGCAGTTCCAAGTTGAACTTCGCAAACCGCTTTCGAAGATCATTGAGGAACCGTTTCGCATCACCGAGGTACTGGAACCCGACTACGAAGTCGTCCGCGAACCTGGTGACGATCATGTCGCCCCGGGCGTGCTTCAGCCTCCACTGCCGGGCCCACCGGTCGAAGACGTAATGAAGGTACACGTTCGCGAGCAGCGGTGAAACCGATGCCCCCTGCGGTGAACCCTCGGTCGTCTCCGACCAGTTCCCATCCTCAGTGACTCCAGCGGCCAACCATTTCCTGATGAGCCGCAGGACTCGTTTATCCGCAATGCGATGCTCGAGAAACTTCATCAGCCACGCCTGATCGAGCTTGGTGAAGAAGTCGCTGACATCAGCGTCGAGTATCCAGTTCACCTTCCTCTCGGTAATCCCGACCGCGAGCGCATCCAACGCATCATGCGGGCCACGCCCGGGCCGGAACCCATAGGAGAAGCCGAGAAAGTCCTCCTCGTACACGGCGTTGAGCACCTCGACCACCGCCCGTTGGACGATCTTGTCCTCCAGCGTGGCGATACCGAGCGGGCGCTGCCGTCCGTCCGGCTTCGGGATGTACACCCTGCGAGAAGGGCTCGCCCGGTAGGCACCACTGTGCACACGGCGCAACAGGTCTTCGAGGTTCGCTCGCAGATCCTGGCCGTAGGCGCCCCATGTCACCTGGTCGACCCCTGGTGCCGCCTTCGGGTTGATCGCCACGTAGGCGGCCCACAGGCGAGCCAGGTCGACATGGTGCAGCAGTGCGGTGAACCGTGCTTCTTTGTCCCTTCGTGCTACTTCGCGCACACGATCCAGTCCGCTTGTCACGCTTGGCCCGGCACTGCGTCCGGAACGTGTCGAGCTGCCCGTGTTCCCCTCGGCCAACCTCCTTCCCTCCACCACCTCCGCAGCCGGTCCCCCGGCGTTGTTCGGCGGCTTCGCAGGTACTACGAGGTTGTCTGACTTCCCGTGCTCGTGCATCTCAGGCTTACGGCCTCGGCCATCCCTGAGCGGCCCGGCCGGTGATCACCCGGACGGGCGAGCGCGGGACCTCCCGGTTCTCGCGCATGGAGGTTCCGTACATGCCATGGTTCTCTGACCGCGCGGGGTCCACCACCAGCTCGCGATAGCGCTGTCGGTGATGTTGCCTTCCACATCCGTAGACTGCGTCGGCACCCCGAAGTCTGTGATTACGCGGCTCAATAGCCCGGCCTGCACGTGCCCCTGTCAACGCTTCGCCGCCGCCCTCGCGGGCGACAACGCATGACTCGGGGTCATCGTGGTTCGCTAGACCTTCGATGTAGAGCTCTTCCATCTCCTCCTCCATGCCGGTTTATCCCGGCGCACCTACGCCGCGGTCCGCCCCAGTGCACCGCATCCGGTACTCTCGCCTTCGGCTTTCGGCCTCGGCGTACTCCCGTTCCCTCTGTTGCCAGAGAGGCGACGGCACGACTGGTTCCCGTGTTCCATCCA
>JACDEY010000251.1 GCA_013816105.1 Actinomycetota bacterium | reverse complement strand
GCGAAGCGGCGAGGTGATGCGCCCATCCTCGATGAGATAGCCCTCCGATACGCCGAAGACGAAGTCCCCGGTGGCTGGATTGACCTGTCCGCCTCCGAGGTTCTTCGCGTACAGCCCCCGAGCCGTGCCGGCCACGATGTCCTCGGCTCGGTCCCCGCCATTCAGGATGTAGGAGTTCCGCATCCGGGGGATCGGCAGATGAGCGTAGGACTGCCGGCGCCCGCTTCCGGTGGAGGCGACGCCGACCTGCTCCGCCCGAAAGCGGTCGTACAGGAACCCGACCAGCTCGCCGCGGTCGAAGAGCACCGTCCGTTCCGAGGGCGTTCCCTCGTCGTCCACGGCGAACGAGCCCCACGCCCCCTCGACCGTTCCGTCGTCCACGCCCGTCACGAGCGGCGAGGCGATCCGCTCGCCCTTTCGGTCGCGAAAGACCGACGTTCCCTTCACGATGTGGTCGGCCTCGAGCCCGTGGCCGCACGCCTCGTGGAACAGGATTCCGCCGCCGCCCGGTGCGAGGACGACCGGCATCTCCCCGGCCGGAGCTGGACGCCCCCCCAGCATGGCGACCGCCTGGCGCGCGGCGCGCTCGGCGGTCTCCGCGGGCGGGAAGCGGTCGAAGAGCTCGGCGCCGCCGAACCCCGCGGGGCCGGAGAACCCGGTCTGGACCACCCCGTCCCGAGCCGCGACCACCTGAACGAACAGCCGCAGGCGCGGACGGTGCTCCTGCGTCCAGAGCCCCTCGGAGTTCGCGATCAGGACCCGCTGCTGGGTGTCGAAGTAGGCGACGAGCACCTGGCGGACTGCCGGATCGAGCGCTCGGGCCGAGTCGTCCGCCTGCCTCAACCACCCGACCTTCTCATGCCGGGGCACGTCCTCGGCTGGCTGGGCGACGGCGTGGCTGTGCACCGGCCCCCGCCTCAGATCGATCCCGGCCTTGCCATTCGGGGGACCGCCACGGACGGCGCCGGCGGCCGCTCTCGCGGCCTCGCGCAGGGATTCGGGCTCCAGGCGATTAGAGTAGGCGTAGGCCTGTGAGGTTCCGTGGAAGACTCGGATGCCGGCCCCGCGATCCCCTCCGGAGACGACCTCCTCGATCTTCCCGTCGTCCAGCCGGATGGACGTCGAGGAGCGGACCTCTGCGAACAGCTCGGCGAAGCGCGCCCCCGTGGAGAGAGCGTCGCGAAGCGCCTGCGCAACGACCTCCGGCTCGAGCACCAGCAACCTCCGAACGTTCCTTCGCGAGCTTCGGCGGCTCGCCGGGGCCGGCCATTCTATCCGCGGCCGGACGCCCGCCGGGGTGCTCGCCCGGACAACAGGTACAGCGTCCCCGCCAGCGCCGCGAGCATCACCGGCGCAGCGACGTAGTGGACGGCGAGCAGCATGCCCTCCCAGAGGGCCGGGGACCCGGACGGCTCGGCGGGAACCCCGGTCACACCGAGGACGCCGGCCACCACCAGGGCGACGCCGGCGAGGCGGGGATCCCGCATCAGCGGGACGAACGGCAGGATCCATGCCGCGTACCAGGGGATGAGGTAGGGAGCGGAAAGTGCGAAGGCCAGCAGCGCGATCCCCCAATCGTCGCCGCTACCCTCGGGCCGGGCGCGGCGAAGCAACCGCAGGAACACCAGTAGGAAGGTGGCGAGGAAGGCGACGGAGACCATGACGTCGAGGATGTCGCCGGTCGCGGAGCCGGAGCCGCCGATCGCGTCTCCGAGCGATCGAGCCCCGCGTGCCACGAGCCCCGGGCCGCTCGCCCACCCCTGGAGCGACGAGAGAGTAGATAGCGGCGTCAGCGTGCTCCACCCCTGAAGGTAGGGGAGGAACGCGAGGATCGCGACCAGTCCGGCGACGGCCAGATGCTCCACGCCGACCCGCGCCCGGCGGCCCGGCTCCGTGCGCCGCACCACGGACCAGACCCACAGCGCCAGCGGGATTGCGGCCACGATCTTGATGAGCGCGGCCAGGGTCAGCACGAGGGTCGCCGCGAGCGCCCACCGCTGGAGGGGACGCTCTCCACGCGTCGCACGCAACCCGAGCAGGAGCGCCGCGGTGAGCCCCGCGGCAACCAGGGCGTCGTTGTGCCCGCCACCCACGGTGTGCAGCACCACCACCGGGTTCAGGCCGACGACGGCCACGGCGAGCGCGACCCGCTCGGGCCGAACGATGCGGCACGCGGCGGCGGCGAAGGCCATCGTCAGCGCGATTCCGACCCCGGAGAGGATCTTGAACGCGACCACCGCCGCCTCCGGCGACCGGAAGACCCTCACGAGCGCCGCGCTTATCGTGGTGAACACCGGGCCGTAGAGGGAAACGGTCCGTAGCCACGATCCCGAGACGACTGGAAGGAAGGCGTCGGTCGGAAAGTCCGCAGGCACCCGCACGTAGGGATTCGCACCGTACAGAGCCGGGATCCGGCCGTAGATCGCGTAGCTGTAGACGTCGCGCGAGAGTAGGAGCGGAGCCGCGACCGCAATCCCGAGGCTCACGGCCGCCGCCCCGACCACCCAACCGACCCCCACGCGGCCGCGCCGAGCCTCACGGGCGACGACGAGAAAGGCTCCGGTGACAACGAGCAGCAGGAGCAGGGACAGGAACGTCAGTTGACCGTGCGTGAGCC
>JACDEY010000052.1:3651-7067 GCA_013816105.1 Actinomycetota bacterium | reverse complement strand
CGTCCGAGCCAGGCTCGCGTTCGGGGTGTTCGGATTCATTGCGATCGTGTACGCGGGAAGCGGCTTCATCGGGGCGCTGACGGCCTCGCTGAACAGGATGTGGGACGTCAAGACGGGCCGTAACCCGCTCGGCCAGAAGGTCCTCAATCTCATAATCGTCGCGACGCTTGGGGCGGTCCTGCTGGGTTCGGCGGGAGTGACGATCTGGGTCGGTGGCCTCGCCCGGGCAGCTTTCTCCAAGGAAGCGGGACCCGTGGCGGACCTACTCGAGCTTCTGGCCGCCCCGCTCGCGGTCTTCACGGTCCTGCTGGTGATGTACCGCCTGCTGCCCGCGCGCAAGCTCACGTGGAGAAGCCAGGTGCCGGGAGCGATCCTGGGCGCTGTTGGCCTGGAGGCCCTCAAGCGGGGGTTCGCGCTCTGGGCGCAGCGTTCGGCCGGGGTCTCAGCGCTTCCGCGTTCGCTTCTCTCCGTCGTCCTGTTGCTGGTGTGGCTGGGCTTTTTCAGCCAGCTCATCCTCTACGGCGCGGCGTTGAACGTCGTTCGGAACCGCCGGGCCGCCGGCATCTCGGTGATGCCGGACGAGGAGCCAGAGGAGCAGCGCTCGGTCCCCGGACCGGCCGGCGACGAGGCGAGGGAGAGAGCGCGGGGCAAGGAGCCGAAGGTCGTGTCGATACACTCGGCTCGGGGGGATGACCGAGCGGCCGAAGGTGACGGTCTTGAAAACCGTTAGGGGCGCGAGTCCCTCAAGGGTTCGAATCCCTTTCCCCCCGCGCTGACCTGCGGGTTTGGATGCAGCAGCAAGGCAGAAGCACGCCGCCCTGGTGATGGAGAGCTGCAAGTATCAGGGCCTGTTGATCGTCAAGGGCGGCCTGTACGGGAACGTCCTCCCGCCTGGCCCCAGCCGCTGGCGATCACGAGGACGACTCCGCGCGAGCTGGCCGCACGCTCAAGGTGGCTTTCGGTGAAGCCCAGCGTGCGTTGGAGCAGCTCAGCCTAGGTCTCGCAGTTCGACTCGGTCTCCCCGGTGCAGGAGTCGATGCCGCCGCCTTCATCCGCCGTGTCCGTGCGGGCTCCGCCGGTGAGGGTGTCGGTTCCCGCCAGACCGAACAGGTTGTCGTTCCCGCGCACGCCGAGAAGGACGTTCGAGCCGGCGTTCCCGGTGAGGCTGTCTCCACCTGAACTCCCCGTGAGGTTCGCCACGCTGTCGAGCGTGTCGGTCCCCGCTCCAGCAGTGTCCTGGGGCCCGTCAACAGACAGGTTCACGGTGACCGCTGCCGTCCCCGGGTAGGTGGCC
This sequence comes from Actinomycetota bacterium, assembly GCA_013816105.1. GTDB lineage: Bacteria > Actinomycetota > UBA4738 > UBA4738 > UBA4738 > JACDCJ01. Next base: position 5,773 of record JACDEY010000052.1, on the reverse strand, counting down.
GTGTCCGCCCCGGCTCCCCCGCTCAACGTATCGTCTCCCAGGCCCCCCGTGAGCGTGTCGTTCCCTGCCGCTCCCGCCAGGGGTGTTGGCCTTCCCGCTGCCGGTTAACTTGTCGTTGGCCGTCCCCCCGGTCAGGCTTTCCACGTCCGACTTGATGACGTCGCCCTCGTCGGCGGTCCCGTTGCCGTCGTCATCGGCACCGTCGGTGGCGCCCCCGATGCTGGCGACGATGGGGACGGCTCGCCCGGTGTAGGTGACGAGATCCGCGGTACCTCCCCCTCCGACGGTTGGAGTTTGTCTCCGGCCAAGCTAGCGGGACGAACGTCGTGGGGTCAACGGGGTTCCCGCCGGGCCTTTCCCCAGTAGAGCCAGCGTTCCGGTGGTCGTCAGCTTCTCGAGCGGCTGTCCCCTCGCACCCTGAACAGTCAATGCCTTTCCCCGCGCGGCGGAGTGCTGGTGCAGGGCAATGAGAACCCAGAGGCCGTCCAGGTCCATGAACGTCAATTCGTCTAAGTTCAGCCGCACGTTGCGGTCGCCGCTTCGGATGAGGTCGTGGCGGACGAAGGCCTGGAAGGAATCGGTATCGCCGTGGTTCGTCAGTTCCCCTCGTAGGTCGACTACCACGTGGTCGTCGGAGCGTTCGGCAACCCGGTATTCGAGCATGGACCGGCGGCCCCTCCTTCCCAGCTAAGGCCACGCCTTGAGCTTTCCCCCTGAGTCTTCCGCCCAATCCGCATCGAAGCCGAGCGACGACGTTCCCCCCTGCGTCGGCTATCCTTGCGCGCTTCCGAACGACGAAGGGCAGCCCCAATGCAGATCAGTGCGTATCAGCACGGCATCTATCCGCGCTCCGAGACCGTCGTGGCCGCGACCCGAGACCTGGAGCGGAACCGGACGTCGGCGCAGGAGGTCGAGACGCGTTTCCGGGAGGACGAAGAGGCCTTCATCGCGGTGCAGCGAGAGGCCCGCCTCGACTATTTCTCCGACGGCCTCCTGCGATGGCAGGACCTGTTTCGCCCACTGGTGGATTCCTCGCCGGCGATGCGCGCGCAGAAGCTCGTTCGGTGGTTCGACAACAACTCGTTCTTCCGGGCTCCCGAGGTGGGCGATCTCCACCCGGCCGGCGGAATCGCGCCCACCGTCTTTGCCCTGAACGGCGAGCTGCCACAGCCCCGCGTGGCGACCCTGCCATCGCCGTACCTGTTCTCACGCGCCGCGCAGGGCACCGATATCGATCGCGATGCGCTCATGCTCGTCCTCGCCCGGAACGTGCTCGCTCCGGTGGCGGGCTCCCTGGCCGGTTCCGGATACCGGGTCGTGCACCTTCAGGAACCATGGCTTCCGTTCTTCGGGATGGATGAGGGCGCGTGGGACCCGTTCCAGGCCGCCCTTCGCACCATCAAGGCCGAGATCGCCGGCCGGGCCGCCCTCGTCCTGCATCTGTACTTCGGGGACGTCGGGGCCCACGCGGAGCGCCTCCGACGGCTTCCAGTCGACGCGGTTGGCTTCGACTTCGTAGAGACCGATCTCGAGTCCCTCGGCAGGGACTGGGAGATAGGCGTTCTCGCCGGATGCCTCGACGGCCGCCGGTCCCTCGTCGAGTCCGTGGAGGGAACCGTCGCCTTCGCGCGCCTTGTGGCCGAGACACTGAACCCGCCGACGCTGTACCTGTCCTCCACGACCGACCTCGAGCTTCTTCCCCTGGCGGTGGCCCGGCGAAAGGTCCTTCGACTTGGAGAGGCCATCCGACGACTCAGGGACGAGTTGACATGAGCGAAGCGAGAGAACGAGCGACCACCCTTGCCGCCGGCGGCGACCTCAACCAGCCCCTACTGACCCACGAGCTGGGCTCCCTCGCCAAGCCCAACTGGCGCGTTCGCGCCTACGCCGGCTCGAAGGTCGAGGAACGTGACCTGGAGGAGGCACGCCTCTGGGGTGAGCATCTCGAGGTACCCGAGCACGAGCAACTCCTCGATCTGCTGCGCGGTGCCCCTCTGGACGCCGGTCAGAAGGAAGAGCTGAAGCGGTGGTCCAGCCGGTATGGAGTCCGGTTCCTCGAGAAGGTCGGGCTCGACGTCGTATACGACGGGGAGCAGCAGCGGAGCGAGATGTACGCTTGGTC
>JACDEY010000052.1:0-3641 GCA_013816105.1 Actinomycetota bacterium | reverse complement strand
GAAGCGTCCGAGCCTTCGACAACAAGTACTATTCGAAGGCCGCCGTCACAGGGCCGGTGTCGCTGCGGGAACCCTTCCACAACGACGAGTTCGAGCTGCTACGGGGGTTCGCGCAGGCGGAGCTCAAGGTGCCGATCACCGGCGCCTACACGATCGCGGACTGGTCGTTCGACGAGTATCACTTCACCGATATCGACGTCGCTGGATCTGCGGCGACCCGCCGGTCACGGCGGCGGGCCGGCCGCCGCTCGCTCATCCGGGACGTGGCCAGGAACCTCATCCGTCCCAACCTGCAGGCTCTGATCGGGCTCGGAGCCCGCTGGCTCCAGATCGACGAGCCGGGCGGCTCTACCGATCCCGAGGAGCTCGACCTGTTCGTGGAGAGCTTCAACGAGAGTGTGGAGGGGCTGGAGGCGGTCTTCTCCACGCACCTGTGCTTCTCGGACTACAACCTGTTCTTCCCAGGCATCGAGGGGATGACCGAGTGCAGGCAGTACGCGGTCGGGTTCGCCAACTACGACAGTCGTGAGCTCGGCGTCTCGGCTGCCGCCAGACCGGGCTACACCGTCATCTCGAAGTTCCGCGACCTCCCGTACCGGCCGGCCCTCGGGCTGGGGGTCCTGGACATCCACACAGACTTCATCGAGTCTCCCGAGCTGGTGCGAGACCGGGTCCTGTACGCAGTCGACGTGTTCGGAGACCCCAACCGCATCCACGTAACGCCCGACTGCGGCCTCCGGACGCGTTCGTGGGACGTGGCGTACCGCAAGCTCGAGAACATGGTCGCCGGCGTGGAGCTCGCCAAGCGACAGCTCGGTCTGTAAGGCTTCGGCGCGCTCTCAGGCGCCACCCAGTGCGGAGCAAGTGGGCTCCACGGCGAACGCCTGGTTCAACTCGGGCTCGCTGATCCCGCCGACGGAGGTTCCAACAGCGGTCAGCGACGTCTGAATCGAGGTTCCGAGCTGCGTCGCTGCCGCCGTGAACGCCGCAGGGTCGTCGGTGGGGAGCGCGTCGACGTCGTCGCGCGTCTGTTCTAGCTCGGTCTTGACCGAGTCGAACGCGTCCGCGATCTGTCCGGCGATCTCCTTCCCGCCCTGTACGTCAGGCACCCCGGCGCCCTGCACGTCGTCGAGGAGTGCCTCCGTGTCCTCGATCACGCCGTCGATGTAGCCGGCCAGGACGTCTCGCCGGTTCTCCGGTGTGTCGGTCGGGTTCAGCACGCCGGTGAGAGAGCCCGCGCGATCCCGGCTGGCCGTCACCCAAGCGTCCAGCGCTCCGCAGACGTCAGATGCGTACTCCGCTGCGGTTACGGTCTCTTCCGCGCCCCCGCCGTCCGACGCATCCCCGCCTCCGCACGCGGCGAGCATGAGCGCGCCTGCGATCGTCCACCTCCCAGCTTCCACCGGCTGCCTCGCACCCGAACACGCTCCTCTCCTCGGTGAGCAGAGATTGTCGGCGCTCCGGATTGGGACGGCAACCCCGCTGCCGCCTTGGCGTTTGCGCTGCGTGATCGCGTCCGCTGGAATGACCCGGATGGAAGGCCATGATGGCTCCGGAAGCTCCGGGGAGCTCCTCGCGCGTCATCGCGAGGTCCTCCCGAACTGGCTGGCCCTCTACTACGACCGGCCCATCGAGCTCGTCCGAGGCGAGGGCGCCCGGGTCTGGGACGGGGATGGCAAGGAGTACCTCGACTTCTTCGGCGGGATCGTCACCACCATCTCGGGGCACGTCGTGCCGAGGCTCGTCCAGGCACTGACCGAGCAGGCGGGCAAGATCGCCCACAGCTCGACCCTGTACCTCATCCGGCCGATGGTGGAACTGGCCGAGCGTCTGACCGGGATCGCGCCGATCGACCTCCCGGTGAAAGCCTTCTTCGTGGGCAGCGGGACCGAGGCGGTCGAGGCGGCGCTTCTGTTCGCCACAACGTGGCGGCGGTCGAACGAGATCATCGCCCTGCGCAACTCCTACCACGGACGCTCCTTCGGGGCGATCGGAATCACCGGAAACAGAGGATGGTCCGCGTCATCGTTCTCCCCGCTCAACGTCTCCTACGCGCTCTCCCCGTACTGCTATCGCTGCCCGCTGGGCCTCACCTATCCGGCGTGCGGCGTGGCCTGCGCGGAGGACGTCCGGAACGTGATCGAGACGACGACGACGGGCGAGCCGGCCGCGATGATCGCCGAGCCGATCCAGGGGGTGGGCGGGTTCGTCACGCCGCCGCCCGAGTACTTCGGGATCGTGAAGTCGATCCTCGACGAGTTCGGGATCCCCTTCATCGCCGACGAGGTGCAGACCGGATTCGGCCGGACCGGCGAGACGTTCTGGGGAATCGAGGGCTACGGCGTGCACCCCGACGCGATCGTGTGCGCGAAGGGCCTCGGAAACGGGATGGCGATGGGCGCGGTGGTCTCCCGAGTGGACATGATGGAGTCCCTTCGCGCGAACTCGATCTCGACGTTCGGGGGCAACCCGCTCGCTTCGACGTACGCCCTGGCGAACCTCGATCACATCGAAGAGAACCGTCTGCAGGAGAACGCCTACAAGGTCGGAAACGCGCTGTACCGGGGGCTCAAGGATCTGGAGGATCGCTTCGACGTCGTGGGAGAGGTCCGGGGGAAGGGGCTCATGGTCGGCGTCGAGATGGTGTCCGACGCGACGAGCAAGGCGCCGAGCCCGGAGGCCGTGGCCAGGGTGATGGAGAGCTGCAAGGAGCAGGGTCTGCTCCTCGGGAAGGGCGGCCTCTACGGCAATGTCCTTCGCCTCTCACCCCCCCTTAGCATCACCGAAGACGACGCGGCGCGGGCGATCGAGACGCTCGAAGTCGCGTTTGGCGAGGCTGCTACACTCGGCTCGCCATGAGAGCGCACAGGTAGCAGCGGCCCCACGCACCCGGGCCGCATCGCGTCCCGCTCGGGTGCCAGCTGTTCCCTCATTCGTCTCCCGTCTTCGAAGGAAGCGCCTCATGACCACCGAACCCCGCACCGCAGTTCGCAGGCTCGCCGCCGCCCGGTTGATCTCTATCACGGGTGGCGCCGCGGCCTACATGGCGCTCAACTTTTCGATCTACGAGAGGACCGGCTCGGCCACCTGGGTCGCCGCCGGACTGTTTCTCACGTTCGGAACGGTGGCGTTCACCAGCCCGTTCGCCGGCCTCCTGGGCGACCGCTTCGATCGACGACGCGTGATGATCGTATCTGAGCTGCTGGGAGCGGCGGCCTTCGGCGTGATGGCCCTCGTTTCCTCTCCGGCGATGCTTCTAGCCGTCGCCTTCTGTTCCGCGCTGGCCGAGGCCCCGTTCTTCTCCGCGTCCACGGCCGCCATTCCGAACCTCGTGGAGGAGAAGGATCTCGGGTGGGCCAACGGGCTCGTGGCGCTCGGGAGGAACGCCGGCATCGTGGTCGGACCTATCATCGGCGGCCTCCTCGTCGTGAGCGTGGGGGCGGGAGCGGTCTTCGCGATGAACGCCGTCACCTTCGTCGTGTCGGCCGCCATGATCGCGACCGTGCGAGGGCGGTTCACCGGCGATCGCGCCGGCGCGGAGGAGTTCAAGGGCCTCCGGGCTGGCTTCCGTTTCCTGCTCGGGCAGCGCCTGCTCCGTACGGTGGTGCTCGTGTGGGTGCCGGTCATGCTCGGGCTGGGGA
>JACDEY010000051.1 GCA_013816105.1 Actinomycetota bacterium | reverse complement strand
GCACCCCCTCGGGGGCCTTGCCGTGAAGCGACTGCTCGTCGAAGGCGCCCTCGCCCGTAATCACCAGGTTGGCCGCCGCGATTCGCTCCCTGAGGTTCACCGCCTCCATGACGAGCTCGACGCCTGGCCGCAGCCTCGCTCCCAGGAAGGCGACGAGCCCGGCTCCCATCCCGCCGGCCGCGCCCGCACCCCAGATGTCTCGCACGTCGATTCCGAGGTCCCGATGGACAACGGCCGCGAAGTGTCCGAGCGCCCGGTCGAGCAGGATCACGTCCTCCGCGGACGCCCCCTTCTGCGGACCATAGACGGCGGAGGCTCCGGACGGGCCCACCAACGGGTTGTCAACGTCGGAGGCGGCCACGAACTCGGCCGCCCGGACGGCGGGGTCAAGTTCCGTCATGTCCACGCGCGCGAGGCGCAGGAGGGCCTCGCCTCCCGGCGCCAGCTCGACCCCGCGGTCGCTCAGCAACCGCACCCCCAGGGCCTGCGCCATGCCCGCGCCCCCGTCGTTGGTCGCGCTGCCGCCGATGCAAACGAGCACGCGGGAGGCTCCCCGGCGGCACGCGTGGAGGATGAGCTCCCCCGTCCCCCGCGACGTGGCCCGCCTGGGGTTGCGGCGCTGAGCCGACAGGAGCGCCAGTCCCGAGGCGCGCGACATCTCCACGACCCCCATCGGCCCGGGGCCGGAGCGGACCAAGCCGTACTCGGCGTCCACCGGATCTCCGAGTGGCCCCGTGACCGTTGCCGAGAACCGCTCGCCATCCAGGGCCGCGAGGAGAGCGTCGAGCGTTCCCTCGCCTCCGTCCGCCAGCGGGACCGTCTCGACCTCAGCGCCCGGGTCGGTGCGGCGCCACCCCGTCGCAATGGCCTGGGCCGCCTGGGCGGCCGTCAGGGTGCCCCGGAACTTGTCGGGGGCGATGAGGATCCGCATCGGCCCCAATGTACAATCCGCCATCCGAGGAGGATCCATGGCGCTCGAAAGAACGTGGCTTCTTGGCGCTGCGCGGGCCGAACGTGAGGCCCTGGGCCGGACCATCCAGTACACGCCCCCCGATCGCTGGGAACAGGAAAGCGAGAGCCCGGGCTGGAGGAACCGGGACATCGTCGCTCACCTCGCCGCCATGGAGGTCGCCGCCGCAGCCGCGATAGCCGGGGAGGAGCCTTCGGAGTTCGAGGAGTTCTCCAAGGAACTCGGGGGCGAGGACTTCTCGCTTGACGCGTTCAACGACTGGTCGGTGCGCCGGCGGGCCGAAGAGCCGTTCCGTAGCGTCGTGGCGGAATGGGGCCGAGCGGCGGACCTGTTCCTCGCGCGCGCCTCGAAGATCCCACCTCAGGAGTGGACGGCGAGGCGGGTCCGCTGGGTGGCGGGCGAGATGGGGGCGAGGTTCCTCGTTCAGGCCCGCGTGATGGAGTGGTGGCTCCACGGAGAGGACATCCTCGCCGGAGGGGGGAATCCGCCGCGCCTGGAGCATCCCCCGATCTTCTGCGTCAACGACCTGGCTATCCGCACGCTCCCGTACGCGCTGTCCCTGGCCGGGCTCTCCTTTCCCGGCATGAGCGTTCGCTTCCATCTGGACGCCGTCGGGGGAGGAACCTGGCACCACGGGCTCGCGCCTCGAGAGGTCCCGCCCGACGGCAAGGTGCCCGATGCGATCGTGGAGGGACGCGCGCACGCGTTCGCCATGGTGGCGGGCCGGCGCGTTCCCGCCGAGTTCTACCTGGCCGAGGGCGTCCTGCAGACGGGTGGCGACGACGCGCTCGCCGAGACCGTGTTGCAGCACATTCGCGCCTTCGCATAGCCCGCGTAGCGGCTACACGAGGTCCAACCGGATCGCATGCTCGTCCGTATTACCTTGGATGGAGCGCACCCGGCGTAGGCTCTCGATCATGCGGGAGAGCGCTCGCTCGGACTTCGAGCTCTTGCGGGCCTTCCTCCGAAGGGAGCCCCGTGCGGCAGACGAGCTGTACACCCGGTTCGCGCCCCGAGTGTACGGACTGGGGATGGTGATGTTGAGCAATCCGGCTCAGGCCGAGGACCTGGTGCAGGACACCTTCGTGAAGCTGTGGCGGAAGGGCGACTCCTACGAGCCCTCCCGCGGGTCCCTCGACACCTGGGTCCTTCTCATCGCCCGGAGCCTTGCGATCGACTCGATCAGGCGCCGGGTCCTGGAGGCTCGGGTGCTCTCGTCGCAGGGGCAGCCGCCCGAGGCGTCGATCGAGCCCGATCCCGAGCACGTCGCCGAGACGCACGACCTCGCCGGTCGGGCCCGACAGGCGATGGAGACGCTCTCCCCGGGCCAGCGGGCGGCCCTTGAGCTCGCGTATTTCGGCGGAAAGACGAGCGCCGAGGTGGCCGAGCTCGAGAACATTCCCGTCGGCACCGCGAAGACCCGCATCCGAACGGCCCTGGTGAAGCTCCGCGACGCCCTGGAGGTCGACCGTGAACTGTGATGCGGCCAGGGAGCAGCTTCCCGACCAGGTCCTGGGCACGATCCCCGAGCCGGACGCGGCCGAGCTGCGGCGGCATCTCCGCGGCTGTGGGCCGTGCAGAACCGAGTCGGCCCTGCTCGACCAGGGCGTGAGGATGTTCTCGAGCGCCGCCCACGCGGTCGAGCCGCCAATGGAGCTCAGGCGGCGGGTTCTGGGCGCGCTCGAGGAGGAATGGGCCGAGGCCGCCCCGTCCAGCCCCTGGAAGGATCGTTCCTCCCTCCTCCGCCTGGCGCTCGCGGCCAGCGTGGTGGTCCTCGTCGGGCTCCTCACGTGGGCACTCGTCGCACAGACGGCCGCTTCGCGCAACGCCGAGGACGCATCCGAATACCGCGACGTGCTGACGATCCTAGGCGGGACGGACATGCGTGCGTCGCCGCTACGCTCCTCCATCGAGGGCGTCGAGGGTTCCGTCGTCCTTTACGACTCCTCGGTCAACCAGAGCTGGGTGGGCGTGTTCCTTCGGGCGCCCGGCTACGGACGTCCGATCGACCTGTACCTCGTCGGTCCGGGCGGCGAGGAGATCGAGTTCCCCTTCCGGATCGATGAGTACGACGAACGGGGCCGCGCGGTGGCCTGGCTCGATACCAGCCGGGACCTCTCGGAGTTCACCCAGGTCCGGCTCGTCGGGGATGACGGGAAGGTCGTGGCGTCGGCGATCGTGCCCCCGGGCGCGATGTGAGCTTCGGCTTCAACGCATGATCTGGAGCCGGCCGACCTGCCTCGAAACGGCTCCGAAGCGGTACTTGTAGCCCAGGTCGCCCTTCAACATGTCGAAAGCGGTCATGCCCTCCTCGATCGCCTCCTGGATGAGTTCGCTTACCAGGACGGTTCCCGGGCTGAACGAGGCGAGGGACCGGTCGAACGCCGAGTTGTAGAGGTAGAACGTGTCGCCGAAGACGAAGCCGATCGCTCCCGCCGCGCTGACGCCGCCGATCTCCAGGAACGACAGGCGGAAGAGGCCCCGCGGGAGGAAGGCCTCGCCCAGTCGGCGGAAGAAGAGCTCCATGCCCGGATGCATGAACGTGCCCTTCGCTCCCTCTGAGGAACGATGGAGCTGCAGGAACCGGTCCAGGTCCGGTGCGAGCGTTTCGGCCGTGGAACGACGCAGCCGGTGGCTTCCCCCCTCCCGGACCAGGCGTCGGCGCTTTCGTTCGAGCTCGTGTCGCAGCTTCGGCGGGAGGTCGGCGAGATACGCGGCGTACCGCGAGGGCAGGGGGAGCATGGGAGCCACGCCGTCCGAAGAGCGCTCCGTCGCGTACCCGTGGGAAACCGCGGCTGACTCGAGGGCCGAGTACCACGCCGACGCCACGGGCATGCCTCGCAGGTCGGCGCGCCGCCAGGGCAGCACCTCTAGGGCCGAGAGGAGCTCCTTCGCGGCGACGGCCTCCCTTCCCGGGATCGCGACCGGCCCCATGTAGTCGGTGACGTCGAAGCCTCCGAGGAAGCGAAGCACCCCGTCGTCGAACTCGAACGCCCCGGCGGCGACCGTGCGTCGCCCCTCCTTGAGGAGGGCGATCGCCGGCGCCCCCGCTCCGAACTCCTCCCACCACACCTTCAGATAGGCGGGGGTGTGAAAGAAGGTGCCGCCGGGGTCCGCCGCGACGACCTCGCTCCAGTCCTCTTCCACGAAGGCACGGGGATCCTCGATCACCTCCACGCTCATGATTGGTCCGAAACGGGAGCCCGGTGGGCCCTATTCCGCCATGGGAGCGGCGAGCCCGCTCTCCGGCTCCAGGACGAAGACGCTGTGGTGATACGTCATGAGCGTCGGCCAGCGGGGTCGATAGGATTCGACGTGGACCGCCCGCATCCCGTGCTCCAAGAAGACGTCCAGCCACTCCGCCACCGGACGGAACGCGAACGGGGTGGGAACCCCGTGTCGCAGGTTCAGGACCTTGTCCCATGCGACGTTGAAGGCGTGGTCGATGCGGCCGAAGGGCGTGTCCTCGAGCACGACGAGGTGGCGGCGCATCAGCCGGACAGCCTCCGCGACGATCTTGCCTTGCGCCTCGTACGGGTTGTGGTGGAGGGCGAAGAGCAGGAGGACGACGTCGAAGGAACGATCATCGGCGGGGACGTGGAAGGGATCTTCCATGGCGAGGAACGGGAATTTTCGCTGCCGGTTCGAGTACGGCACGACGTCCGCGAGCGTGGGCCGCACGCCTGCCCTCCGAGCGAGCCACAAGCTGATCCGGCCCGTGCCGGCCCCCAGATCGAGGACCGTGTCCCCTGCCTCGAGGTGCGGCGCGACGCGGCGGCCCACCTCGTTCTCGCGCAGGGACATCAGTGAGGCGCGTCTCCCGTGGCGTCTCCGGCGCCGCTCAGCGCCTCCTGGAACACATCCCATGCGAGGACGGCGCACTTGATCCGGGCCGGATACTTCCGGACGCCGGTAAGGGAGACGAGGTCGCCGAAGGTGTCCTCGTCCGGTTCCACGGAGCCGGCCATCATCGCGCGGAAGCGGACCGCCACGTCCTGCGCCTCGTTCAGGGGTCGACCCCTCGCCGCCTCCACCAGCATGGAGGCGCTCGCGATGCTGATGGAGCACCCGGACCCCTCGAAACCGAGGTCGGCAACAGCCCCGTCCTCGAGGTGAGCGTAGATGGTGATCTCGTCCCCACACAGCGGGTTGTTCCTGGAGCAGGACAGCTCCGCCCCGGGCACCGCGCGCTTTCCCCGCGGGTTCTTGTAGTGGTCCAGGATCACTTCCTGGTACAGCTGCTCGAGCGCCACGATCATCTGCCTCCGGCACTCATCGTAATCGGCGGGCGCTCAGGCCGTCCGGAACAGCCGCTCCGCCACCCGCAACGCGTCGATGAGCGCGTCCACCTCATCGGGGGTGTTGTAGATGTAGAAGGAAGCCCTCGCGGTGGCCGGTACCCCGAGGACGCGCATGAGGGGCTGAGCGCAGTGGTGGCCGGCGCGGATGGCGACACCTTCCTGATCGAGGACGGTCGCCAGATCGTGCGGATGGATGTCCTTGAACCAGAAGGAGATGGCCCCGCTGCGCACGGACGGATCGGTCGGCCCGAAGATGCGGGCGCCTGCGTCCAGGAGCCGTCCCATCGCGTAGGCGGCGATGCGCTCCTCGTGGGCCCTGACGTTCTCCATGCCGAGCACCTGCAGGTAGTCGATGGCTGCGGCGAGCCCGACCTCCTGAGCGATGTTCATCGTACCGGCCTCGAACTTCCACGGGACCTCTGCCCAGGTCGCCCGGTCCCAGAACACCTCGCGGATCATCTCGCCGCCGCCCAGGAACGGGTCCATCCGTTCCAGGAGCTCACGACGGCCGTACAGCCCTCCCGAGGCTGTCGGTCCGAGCATCTTGTGGCCAGACACGGTCAGGAAGTCCAGGTCCAGGTCCACGACGTCTACGGGAAGGTGAGGCACGAGCTGCGCGCCGTCCACCATCAGCACCGCACCCACCGCGTGAGCGGCGTCGGCCAGCCGCCGCAGCGGCGGGATCGTGCCGAGGACGTTCGACATCCCGGTGACGGAAAAGATCTTCGTGCGGTGGGTGAGGAACGAGCCGAGGGCGTCGAGCTCGAGGGTTCCGTCCTCACGGATGGGCAGATGCCGCACCGTCGCGCCGGTCGCCTGGGCCAGAAGGAGCCACGGGATCATGTTCGAGTGGTGCTCCATCTGGGTGAGGAGCACCTCGTCCCCCTCCTTCAGAACCTTGCGGCCGTAGGCGTGCGCGACGAGGTTGATCGACTCGGTCGTCCCCCTGTTGAAGACGATGCACGCGGGGTCGGGGGCGCCGACAAAGGCTGCGAGCTTCGCCCGCGCGCCCTCGAACAGGGCGGTGGCCTCCTCGCCAAGCGTGTCGACGCCTCGGTGCGCGTTCGCGTTGTGCTGCTCGTAGAACTCGACGAGCGCCTGGATCACCTGACGCGGCTTCTGGGTGGTGGCGGCGCTGTTCAGGTAGACCAGGGGACGGCCGTGAACCTCCCTGCGCAGGATGGGGAAGTCGGCTCTGATCCGCTCGACGTCGAGCGCGGCGGCGTGTTCGGCGACGCGTGCCATCAGACCTCCCCGAGCTCCTTGCGCAGCCCCTCGTAGCCCTTCTTCTCGAGTTCGTGTGCCAGCTCCGGCCCCCCGGAGGAGACGATCCGGCCGTCCATCATCACGTGGATGTGGTCGGGCGTTATGTAGTTCAGGATGCGCTGGTAGTGCGTGATAAGCAGCACGCCGAGGGTCGGGCCGATGAGCTGCTGCACACCGGTCGCGACGGCCTTAAGCGAGTCGATGTCGAGGCCCGAGTCCGTCTCGTCCAGGATGGCGATCTCCGGCTCGAGCACTGCCAGCTGGAGCACCTCGTTCTTCTTCTTCTCGCCGCCCGAGAACCCCTGGTTCACGTAGCGGTTGACCATGGCGTCCTCGACGCCCAGCATGTTCATCTTCTCCTTCAGCCGCTTGCGGAATGCGAGCGCCGAGATCTGCTCGCTCTTCACGGCGTTGTACGCCGACCGAAGGAAGTTCACGACGGAGACCCCCGGGATCTCGGTCGGGTACTGGAACGCGAGGAACAGGCCGAGCTGCGCACGGCGGTCGGCGCTGAGGCCCGTGATGTCCTGCCCCCGGAAGAGGAC
>JACDEY010000050.1 GCA_013816105.1 Actinomycetota bacterium | reverse complement strand
CGGCACGGCGGTCGCGCTCTGGAGCCTGGATAATCGACCGGTGCAGCCGTCAGGGGCTACGAGGACGTCCGACGCCCGACTCGCCCTGTTCGAGCGCCTGATCGACGACGCCGGGCTCTTTCCTCCGGCTTCCCTGTCCATGGAGGCCGCCGTCGATGCTCATCGAAGGTCGAGGCGCGGGCGTGAGGGGTGGATGCTCGGGCGGTTCGTATGCCCCGCCTCGCGCCTGGGCGAGCTCGCTCGTGCCCTCCCCGAGCCCGGCGACGAAGAGCCATGGGAGGTGAGCGTGGTGCTCGATGCGGCCGGAGAGTCCTGGCAGGCTGGTTTGTCGGAGGGCCTCCGGGGCGTCGGACCCTTCCTCGATTCGGTGGGCGAGAACGCGGCGGTCGCCTCGATCGAGAGCAGGCCACCCGTGGATGGCCTGGGCGGCATCGGCGAGGCGCTGGTGGAGGCGATCCCTCCGCTCGTGGAGGCCGTCGAAGCCGCGGGCCTGCGAGATCCCGTCGTCCCGTTCCTCGAGATCCCGATGGACAAGGAGTGGGAGCGGAGCCTGCCCCACGCCCTCGAGGCCGTCGCGACGGCCCGGGACTCGCTCAGCGGTCGTGACGGCGACTGCCGCCCGCCAGCTGCGAAGATCCGGTGCGGGGGGGAGCGGGCCGAGGCGTTTCCGTCTCCGGAGCAGGTGGCGCTCTTCATCGCGGAGTGCGATCGGCTCCGGGTTCCGTTCAAGGCAACGGCCGGTCTCCACCACCCGTTCCGTCATCTCGATGAGGCCACCGGGTTCGTGCGACACGGCTTCGTCAACCTGCTGGCTGCGGCGACTCTCTCGGACGCTCACGGACTACCGCTCCAGACGCTGGCCGACATCATCGCGGCCCGGGACCCCGGCGAGTTCTCGATCACGTCCGAGGCGCTCGGGTGGAAGGATCACCGGACCGGACCGGACGCGATCGCCCGCGCCCGGCGGGATCTCCTGGTCGCCTACGGAAGCTGCAGCTACGACGAGCCGGTCGAGGACCTCGCGGCCCTCGGGTTCCTCCCCCCGGCGCCATAGCCGTGCCCGTGGCCTCCCCGTCCGACCCGACGGCCGACCCAGCTCTTCGGTCCTGGGTGCCGGTCCGCGAGGGGTCCGACTTCCCCATCCAGAACCTGCCCTACGGCGTCTTCCGGCGCGGGAGCGGCGATCCCGGGTGCATCGGCGTCGCGATCGGCGATTCCATCCTCGACCTCGGCCCGCTCGCTCGGGAGGGGCTCCTTCACGATTCGATCCCGAATCCGACGGCGCTCGAGGCAGCTTCTCTCGAAGGCATCCTGGGGCTCGGCCGGCCAGCGTGGAGGAAGCTTCGCGGCCGGATCTCGGAGCTGCTGAGCACCGCGAACCGGGAGATCCGGGACGTCCCTGAACTCGCCGAGCGCGTCCTCGTGCCGCTGGACCAGGCGGACATGGCCCTTCCGGTCGCCGTCCGCAACTACGTGGACTTCTACTCCTCCTTCGAGCACGCATCGAACATGGGACGGATGTTCCGGCCCGATGCTGAGCCGCTGCTTCCGAACTGGCGTCACCTGCCCGTCGGCTACCACGGACGCGCGGGGACGGTCGTCGTGAGCGGAACGCCCGTCGTTCGGCCCCGGGGCCAGACGAAGGGCGAGGACGACCCCGCGCCCTCGTGGGGACCGACCCGCATGCTCGACATCGAGCTCGAGGTCGGGTTCCTGACCGGAGCCGGGAACCGGCTGGGAGCCCCCATCCCGATCCGGGCCGCCGGCGACCACATCTTCGGCCTGGTCCTGGTGAACGACTGGAGCGCGCGCGACATCCAGCGCTGGGAGTATCAGCCGCTTGGCCCCTTCTTGGGCAAGTCGTTCGCCACGTCCATCTCGCCGTGGGTCGTGACCCTGGACGCGCTGGACCCGTACCGGGTGGCGGGGCCGGCACAGGACCCGGAGCCGCTCCCCTATCTCCGGGCCGACGCGGCCTGGGCGTTCGACATCGAGCTTGAGGTGGGGCTGTCCTCGGCGGCGATGAGCGAGCGCGGACTTCCCCCTCACGTGATCTCTCGGACGAACTTCCGCTCGCTCTACTGGTCGATGGCGCAGCAGCTCGCGCACGCGACCTCGAACGGCGCCACGGCGGGTGCCGGGGATCTCTTCGCCTCCGGCACGATCTCGGGCTCGGACCCTTCCTCCTACGGCAGCCTGTTGGAGCTCACATGGCGGGGGACCCGGCCGCTCGTCCTGCCGGACGGGTCGAAGCGCGCCTTCCTGGAGGACGGCGACACCGTAGTGATGCGCGGCTGGTGCGGCGAAGGCCACGAGCGCCCGCGCATCGGCTTCGGCGAGGTCAATGGGACGATCCTCGCGTCACCGGAGGGGCCGGGGAACGCCTCGGACGTGGGAACCGGGATCGGGGAGGGCGGCCGCCGACGATGAGGTTTCGCTGCCCTACGTTATCTAGCTGGTGGGATCATAGGCATCGCATGGATCGCCCGGCCCCGGCCCGTCCTTAGGACGCGAGGGTGGTGCAGAACTCCCCGAAGGCGTCCACGTAGGCGCGGATGTCGTCCTCCGAGTGCTGGACGCTGATCGTCCACTGCTCCTCGTCTCCGGGCGTCATGAAGATCCCCCGGTTCACCATCCATGGCCAGGAGGCCGCGAACAGCTCCGCGTTCGCCTCCAAGAAGTCGCGGTAGTTCGTGAGCGGCTGGGAACGGTAGGAGACGCACCCCTTCGCGCCGAGGTCGACTGCGTGCGCCGGGATGCCGTTGTCGGCGATGGCCCGGCGACAGCCCTCAGCCAGGAGCGTACCGAGCTTGCCGAGGTGGTCGTAGGCGTCGGCGGTCAGAACCTCCGTAAGAGCGGTCAGGCCGGCACGACACGAAAGCGGATTGCCGTTGAAGGTCCCGAGCTGAGCCGCCCCATTGCTGATGATGTCCATGACGGACGCCACCCCTCCGAACGCGCCGATCGTCGTGCCGCCGCCGATGGCCTTCGCGAAGCAGGCGAGGTCGGGCTGAACGCCGAACCGCTCGATCGCTCCGCCGGCCGCGATGGTCGCGCCCGACTTGACCTCGTCGAAGATCAGCACGACGCCGTGCTTCGTGCAGAGCTCCCGGACGCGCTCAAGGTAGCCGGGGAGCGGCTGGACGATGCCGATGTTCATCATCACCGGCTCCATGATCATCGCCGCGATCTCCGAGCCGCGGGAGTCGAACGTTCGCTCGACGGCGCCGGCGTCGTTGAACGGCACCACCAGCGTGTGCTTCGCGGCGCCTGCCGGGATTCCCTTCGAGAAGGCGACCGTGACGTAGCCCTCGTGCGCGTCGGCCATCCCGCCCTCCACCACGTCCCGGAGTCCGAGCACGTCGGAGTTGGGGACCACCGAGTACATGACCGCGTCGTGGTGCCCGTGGTACGACCCCTCGATCTTCAGGATGGTGTCGCGACCCGTCGCGGCCCGGGCTACGCGCACCGCGTCCATGGTCGACTCCGTGCCCGAGTTCGTGAAGCGCATCTGCTCCAGCCCGAACCGCCGGCAGATCTCCTCGGCGAGGGCCACCGTCACCTCGGTCGTGACCGCGAAGTGGACGCCCGTCCGGGCGGCACGCTCGATGGCCTCCACGATCTTCGGGTGGGCGTGGCCGACAACGTTGACCCCGAACCCGCTGTGGAAGTCGAGGTACTCGCGGCCATCAACGTCCCAGACGTGAGAGCCCCGGCCGCGTTCCAGATAGATGGGGTACGGGTCGTTTGCCTGGAACGAGGAGGCCACCCCCATGGGCATCGTCCCGACCGCGCGCTCGAAGAGGCGCTCGGAGGCCTTCGTGTTCTCGTTCAGGCGCTCGAGCTCCTGGCGCGCGATCTCTTGCGCCCTCGCGGT
Organism: Actinomycetota bacterium; assembly: GCA_013816105.1. Classification (GTDB taxonomy): domain Bacteria; phylum Actinomycetota; class UBA4738; order UBA4738; family UBA4738; genus JACDCJ01. Next base: position 3,208 of record JACDEY010000050.1, on the reverse strand, counting down.
GATCCGCTCGGTGTCTGCGCTCACATTCGGTTCCCCCCCTCGGCTCGAGAGCCGCTCACGTCCTCCGGCGCTGCAGCGCCACGGTCCCCAGCGCGAGCAGCACGCCGGCCACGAAGATGATGGTTCCCATGACGTTCACCTGGGGCGGAACGCCGAATCGGGAGGCGCCGAACACCCACAGGGGGAACGTGGTGGTCGGACCTGAGACGAACGTCGTCACCACATAGTCGTCGATCGACAGGGCGAAGGCCAGCGAAGCCGCTGCGAGAACGCCCGGGAAGATGAGCGGGAAGGTGACCTTCCAGAACGCGACCCAGGGGTTGGCGCCGAGATCCTTTGCCGCCTCCTCCCACTCCTTGTTGAACCCGTGCGTCCGGGCCTTCACGGTCACCACCACGAAGGAGATCGTGAACATCACGTGGGCGACCAGGATCGTGATCAGGCCGCGGGCGGTCCCGAACGTGAGGAACAGGGAGAGCAATGACGCTCCGAGGACGACCTCCGGGGTCGCCATGGGAAGGAAGATGAACATGTTGGTCGGAGCCCTGCCGCGGAACCGGTGACGGGTGAGGGCGAGGGCGATCATCGTCCCCAGAGCCGTGGCCACGAACGTGGTGACGCCGGCGATCAGGAGCGAGTTCTTGAGCGCCACCGTCAGGTCCCGGAAAACGAACAGCTCGCGGTAGTGGCGAAGGGTGAAGCCCTGCCAGGTGAAGTTGAAGCGTCCCTTGAGGTCATTGAAGCCGAACAGGATCATCACCGCGATCGGCAGGAACAGATAGACGATCACCAGGCCGGTGTACAGGGGGAGGATCCACCCACGCCCACGGGTCGTGCGTCGCGGCTGCCTCGCGGGCTCGACCACCGCCTCCTCCTCCGCCACCGCCCTGGCGCGTCCGCTCGCCTCCTGGCTCACCCCGTGAGCTCCTCCGTGCCCAGCAGCCTCGCGTACACCAGGACTCCGATCAGGATGGCCAGCATGAGGATGAAGGAGATCGCGGCGCCTTCCGGGTAGTCGTTGTTGACCAGCATGCGCCGCTGGATCACGTTGCCGATCATCGTGGTGTTCGTGCTCCCCAGCAGTTGCGCGTTGATGAAGTCCCCGACCACCGGGATGAACGTGAGCAGGGAGCCGGCGAACACTCCCGGCAGCGACAGCGGAAGGGTCACCTTGAGGAAGGCCTTCCGCCGGCTCGCGTAGAGGTCGCCGGCCGCCTCGAGCAGGCTGCGGTCCAGCTTTTCCAATGACGCGTACAGGGGCAGCGCCATGAACGGTAGGAAGCTGTAGGTGAGTCCCGAGAGCACGGCGATGGGGGTGGCCAGCAGCCGGAAGTCGTCGGGAAGAAGTCCGGCGTTCTTGAGGGCCCCCAGAAACATCCCCTGGTCGGCCAGGACGAACTTCCACGACAGCGTCCGGATCACGTAGGAGACGAAGAACGGAAGGATGACCATGAACAGCAGGGCGTTCTTCCATCGGCCGCCCCGGACGGCGATGAAGTACGCGAGCGGATAGCCGATCAGCAGGCAGGCGCCGGTGACGATGAGCCCGTACGTCACCGACCGCAGGAGCTGGGTGTCGTACTTCGTGAACACGTCCCCGTAGGTCTGCCAGTGCCACGTCAGGTGGTAGCCCGTGGCCAGCGATCCCTCCTGGAGGGAGATGAAGAACATCTGGATCGTGGGCCAGACGTAGAACACCCCCAGCCAGGTCAGCCCCGGGAGCAGCAGGAAATAGGGCGCCAGGGATCGGCGGGTGAGGGCCGCCCGGCGCTCGGCGACTATGTCGCTCACGCTAGCCCTGGATCAGCGGGTCGAACAGCTCGTGCCAGGCCTCTTCCTCCTCGAGACTCAGGCGCTTGTACGAGTGGGTCTTCTCCAGGATCTCCGGCGTCGGCCACACCAGGTCGCTCTCGGCCACCGGCTCCAGCGACGGGTCCTCCTGGGCGTCCTCCTGGATCTGCTGCTGGACCCCGGCCACCGGGGACTCGTACCACACCCATTCGGTGATGCCCGTGGCAACCTCCACGTCGTAGACGAAGTCGATCCAGGCGTGGGCGTCGGTCGGGTGCTCGGCACGGAGAGGGATGGCCAGGTTGTCGGTCCACCGGTTCCCCCCCTCGTCCGGAACCACGAACGCGAGGTCGGGGTTGTCGAGGGCCAGGTAGTTGACGTCCCCGGACCACGCCATCGTGAGAGCCAGGTTCCCGCCCGCCAGCTGATCGGTGTAGTCGTTGCCGTAGTACGCCCGGACGATGCCGTCGTCGCGCTGCTGACGCAGCGTCTCTGTGGCCGCCTCGATGTCCGCCAGCGTCGCCGTCGTCGGGTCCTTGCCCATCAGCAGCAGCGCGAAGTTGTACGTGTCGCGCATCTCCGAGAACATCCCGACCTGCCCCGCGAACTCCGTGTCGAACAGGTCGGCGATGCTGGTGATGGGTCGTCCGGTGAGCTTCTTGTTGTAGCCGATGCCCGTGATTCCGGCGGCGTACGGCACGCTGAACCCGTTGCCGGGATCGTACCAGGGGTCATTGAATTTCGCGTCCAGGTTGGCCGTGACGTTGGGCAGGACGTCATGGTGCAGCGGCTCGAGCCACCCGAGCTGGATGAGCTTGTCGATCATCCAGTCGGTCATGACTATGATGTCCCACTCCGTCGCCTGGCCCGCCTGGATCTGCTGCTGTAGGTCCGTGCCGAAGAACTCGTCGTTGTCGCCGATGTCCTCCTTGTAGTTGATGTCGATCCCGGTGGCCTGCTTGAACTTGTCCAGCGTGGCGCTCTGGCCGTCCTCCAGGTCGATGTACAGGGGCCAGTTCGCCACGTTCACCACCCCCGCCTTCGGGGGGAGTGGGCTTGGGGAGGGCGAAGCCGCCCCCGGCGAACGCCGGGGCGCGGTGTCCTGGCCTTCGACTCCGCACGCCGCGAGGAGGGCTCCGGCCCCGAAGGCCCCGACCCCTCGTCCGGTGTATCGGAGCAGGTCCCGGCGGGACATCCTTCTCCGCAGGGCTCGCTGCACGGCTCGCTGATACCGATCCGGCTCACTCATCGTTCCTCCTCCCACTCGGCGAGTGGCGCCGAGGACGCCACCACGAACGTGTGCTCTGGCCGCCAAAAGAGACGGATCCGATCCCCCGGCTGCGGCGTCCCGCCCGCCCCGATGTTCTGAACGAACACGGTGAGCACCTTCCCCTCCGGGCCATCCACGGTGTACTGA
>JACDEY010000250.1 GCA_013816105.1 Actinomycetota bacterium | reverse complement strand
GCCGTGCCGGTGTTCTTGAAGTCGAAGCGCGTGGAGATCTCGCGCTGGGCCTGGTCGACGGCGTTGCGCACCTCCTGGAGGTCGACCTCCGAGACGACGTCGAACGAGAACTGGTCTTTCGCCATGTCCACACTGTAGAGCCTCCGGGGGCGGGGCGGGGCGGCGCGGCGCCAAGCCGGAGGAGGGGCAATGCTATCCTCGGCCGTTGCGGGAGGATGCCCGAGCGGCCAAAGGGAGCGGTCTGTAAAATCGCCGGCGAAGCCTACGCAGGTTCGAATCCTGCTCCTCCCACGTACGTACGAGAACGAGCAGGGCACCAGGGACCTCTCACGCGGGTCGGCTTCCCACCCGGCCTCGCCCTGCGTTTGGGACCGGCCCCATCAGGGGTATCAGCGTCGGAAGATCCCAGTCAGGACACGCGATTCGCCATGGCCGAGGACGACGAAGATCCGAAGAGCGGCTCAACCGCAAGCTCATCGAGCTCCTGAACGAGGTGCGCGTAGCGCTCCCAGGCGTGCAGGTGTTGTTCGCGTTTCTCCTCATCCTGCCCTTCAGCCAGGGGTTCGAGACGGTGACCGACCTTCAGAAAGGCGTCTACGCGCTCGCGTTAGCCTGCGCCGCGATCGCGTCCCTGCTTCTAATCGGCCCCTCCGCCTACCACCGTCACCGCTGGCGCCAGCTCGACCAGGAGACGATGCATGAGAAGGAGGAGATGCTCGTCGCACAGAGCCGCTTCGTCATCGGCGGACTGATGCTCATCGCACTCGCCGTGACCGGGGTCGTGTTCTTGATCTTCGACGTTCTGTTCTCGACCCTGGCTGCGGGCCTGGCCTCATGCGCCATGATCGCGGCGTACGCGTGGTTCTGGTATGGGCTACCGTTGTCTCGGCGGCGTGGAGGAGGCCCCGACTCTGTGGTGCGGTCGGACGCCGGGCGGATCAGGTAGGCGGTCGGGGAGATCTGGGCCGTCTAGCTTTCAGAAGTCTCCCAGGCCCTCGGGTCGCACGATCCACAACCCGCTGATGATGTCGCTCGCCAGGATGACGTCCTGGCCACGATCCGGATAGACGCCCCAGACCAGAGGAGGTTCTTCGGTGTCTGACGGAGGAACGAACTGGCCCTTCTGATGGGCTACCCCGTTCGCGAAGTCCCACCACACGATCCCGTCGGAGTACCAGGACGAGAAGAACTGGTTCCCGAGCACCACCTCGGTGTTGTGGATCGTGTACGCGCCGTCCGTACGGCTGGAATCGCTGTTCGGGGTGGAGAAGGTCGTGAGGAACCTTCCCTCCGACGTGTAGACGTAGGCCTCGCCCCAGCCGTTGAAGTCACCGCCCACGCAGAAGTCCTCCGTGTTGATGATCTGCCACTGCCCGCCGCCCGCCGGCGTCATGGTGTGGACGTCTCCGTCCTCGTCCGGGGGCGCGATGTCGATCCGGGTCTCGTAAATCGGCGAGGTGGGATCGGAGATGTCCAGGGTCACCAGGCCCGCGTCCCAGTTGGAGACCTTGGCCTCACGCCCCCGGTTGGTGAACCGAACGCTGTGGGCGAACGAGATCTGCGCGCACCCGACGCCACGAAACACGTCGGTTCCCAGCGACCAGCCGGAGAGCGTCTGCGGATTCGCTGGGTCGGTCGCATCGACGAATTGCACGGAGGGGGGGCCGGGGTTGAACTGGTCGAACAGGTTGTGAGCGCAGCCGGCCAGCACCGTGCCGTCCGTCCGCTGGACGAGATCGACCTCGTGGCAGCCGATGGAGTGCTGCGGAAGCTCCCACCGGCCGAGCTCGACCGGGTTGTAGCCGTCGGTGACGTCGAAGAAGATCATCCCGGTGAACGCCTCGTTCTCGTGTCCGCTGCCGAAGCAGTCCTGGATCCCCACCGCGGCAAGGTCACCGGTGAACGACGGGGTGCTCACGTCGTGGACGACGACATCTTCCGCCCGTGTGAACGCCGGGTTCGGAAGCGCGCTCGCGAGTACGGGTGTGGTGGGGTCAGATATGTCCACGACTTGCACGCCGTGACCCCCGCTCAGGTCCTCCCCGCAACGGGTCCCGACGTAGGCGAAGCTCTCGTGTCCCCAGACGTCGCCGAAGTCGAACGGCTCGCCGCCCAGGTCATGGTGCCCGACGAGCTCGAAGTTGCGTAGCCGGATCGGAGAAGCTGCGCCGCGGCTCGCATCTCGGAGCTGTTCCAGAACCTGCTCGGGCGACCAGTTCGACGTGCCGGTCGGTGATTCTTGCGAAATGGCGGGCGCTGCAAGAGCGCCGGTGACCATAGCGACAGTCACTACGGCGAGTCTGGTGATTAGCCCGGTCATCCGATACCCTCCGATCGAACCTGGCCAGCTTAGCTTCGGACGATCCGTCTTATCCCACCGGCTCCGGCATGTCAATCCCGGAAGCTCGGGTCAGCCCCGCTCCAGGCGCACGAGGTCGCCGATGCGCACCCCCCGATCGCTCAGCGCTCCCCGATTGACCTCGAGTGCCGCGACGTAGTCGTGTCCGGGTGAGTAGAGGGGGCACGGCTCCGCACGGCACGGCGTCATGTCGAGCATCGCGACGATGCGACCGTCGGCGTCCCAGAAGGCGATGGAGAGCGGGATGAGGGTGCCCTTCATCCAGAAGGCGCCGTCGGTGGGAGCGTCG
>JACDEY010000049.1 GCA_013816105.1 Actinomycetota bacterium | reverse complement strand
GCCTTGATGAGCGCCGGTGTGCGAGTGTCCTGCATCGCGTAGAAGGCTCGAAGAAAGAGTTGGAACGCCGAGAACGAGAAGAGTCCCGCCGAGAACGCGACAAGGACACCCGCCACGAGCGTCGTGCTTTCCTCCTGGGCCACGCCGTGCTGGAGCAGCACGCGAACGATCGGCACCGCGAGCGCGAGGTAGCCGAAGGCGGCGGGGACCACGATGAAGGCCGTCGCCCGGATCCCCTGTGAAAGCTGGGATCTAAACGCGGCCCGATCGCCCTCCGCCCAGAAACCTGACAGGGAGGGGAGCAGCGCGGTCATGATCGAGACCGCGAAGATCGCGTGGGGGAGCTGAAAGAGGATGAACGCGGCGGTGTAGGCGGCCACTCCGCCCTGCACCTCGCCCGCGAAGACGATCACCACCAGGAAGCCGACCTGATTGATGAGTACATAGGTGAACGCCCAGCCCGCGAGCCGTCCGATGCGCCGCAACCCGGCGTCCCGGAGGTCGAGCGTCCACCGCAGGCGGAACCCCAACTTCCGCAGTGACGGCCACAGGGCGAGGGTCATCGCCGCGACCCCGAGCGTGGTCCCGATTGCGAGGACGTAGCGCTGGGCGGTGGTTATGCCGGATGGGGTGGGTTCGGCAGGTCCGGGGAGTGCGGCGAACAGGAAGAACGTGGCGGCGACGACCACGTTGTTGAGGATGGGAGCGAACATCGGGACTGAGAAACGGCGGTGGGCGTTGAGCAGGCCGGTCGCGACGGCGCCGAGTCCGTAGAAGACGATCTGCGGCATGAAGAAGACGAGGAAGAAGGACGCCAGCGCGCGCATCGCCTCCCGCTCCGGGCCCGCTACCTGGACGGTGTACAGGCCGACGATCGTTCCGGCGCCGATCATGCCGGCAACCATCACGACCCCGAGGAAGAGCAGGGCGAACGTCATCACGGCCTGGGCCGTGTGCCACGCGGCCTCCCGCCCCCGGGTCTGCAGCCACTCGACGAACACGGGCACGAAGACGGAGGAGAGGATTCCACCCAGCGCGAGCTCGTAGATGATGTTCGGGGTGGTGTTCGCCACCTGGTAGGCGTCGGCCAGCCGGCTCTCCGCCACACCGAGCGCGAAGGCCATCGCCGAGACCCGAAGGAATCCGGTCGCGCGGGAGAGCGTCGTGCCCACCGACATGACGGCGGAGTGACGGACGAAGGAACCCGCGGCCCCGGGGCTCACGGTCTCTGCCGAGGCAGGAACCTCCTCCCCCACCAGGCCAAGAGGAACAGGGCGGCTCCGATCGTCACGAACAGCGCGACGCGATTGTAGGCAGTCGAACGGACCAACACCTGCGCTTCGCTGATCGTATCCGGAGTCGGGTCGCCGCCGAGGGTCTGGATCTGGACCTTGATGGGCAGCAGCCCCGTGGTACGAGCGCTGACGGCGAAGCGGACGATCTGGTCCTCGGGTGGAAGAAGGATCGTTGCGGTGTCCCCGTCCACGAACTCGAGCCGGCGGTCCGAGACGAGGCGCACCCTGACCCGAAGCTCGTGCCCTGTGTCGTTGCGGACCTGAACCGGGATGACCCCGCTTCTTGAGGTGAGCGTGAAGGTCTGACTCGGGATGGTCACCCTCGAGTAGATTCGGCGGATGGTGGCCGAGACCGCGTCGACGAACCTCCTGCCGAGATCCGGACGCGCCACGAAGGTGCCCCCCTCCGCGAGGAGCAGGTGGGCGCGAAGCCGCTCGGTTATGGGGTCGGGGTCCTGCAGCGTGTCCTCGAAGCGGCGGAGCTGGCCCTTGCCTCGCTGAACGCCGGCCACATAGCTCGGGTCAAGAGCGGGGTAGGAGCGCGGCGACAGGACGGCTCGCCCCTGCGGGTCGATGTCCTCGACGAACGCTTCCGCGGCTAGCGGGCGCAGCCAGGGTGATGAACGGACGAGCGGGGCGAAAGCTTCGAAGAACTCCGCGGGATGAGGCGACCCCTCGCCGAATAGGACCGCGGCGCCACGACCGGGCGTTCCGGGGAACTCGAACCACATGGCCGCCAACCATCCGAGGGCGGCATGGGCCGCGAGTCGGGGGTCGGCCGACGCGGCAGTGGCCACGAGCGGCAGGCCGGGGTCGGGGACCACGGCCGACACCGCCTCCGTCCCGCTCGAGAGCCGGACGACCGCCGGCGCGCTGAACGTTGGATCGAGCGGAGGTGGGACGAGCCCCTGGTCGAGCAGGACCGTACGCGCCCCGCTGCCCACGAGGCGTACGAGCGTCCCCGGATCGACGTGCGAGAACGGCGGACGGATCACCGTCGTTGAGGGCGAGACCCCGAGCGCCTCACGGACGAGCGTCCGTCCCCGCGAGAGCAGGGGGCCGAAGTCCTTCCCGAGGCCCGCCTTGAACAACGCCGGGAGGCTCGGGTCGCCGAACGGGTAGGCGAGCGTCTCGATCTCCGGCCGTTCGGCCACGTCCCTGAGCATCCCGAGCACGACCGAGGCGTCGGCGGCCCCACCGCCTCCCGCCGCGACCGTTCGCCGCTCACCGCCAGGCGGTGACACCTCATAGCCGTCCGCCATGCTCGTGAGCTGGTCGAGGAACGCCGAGGAAGCCGCGATCGTGGCGGGCACTCCATCGATGCCCGCGAGCGCCTCGGCCATCGCGCGAAGGCGCCCTCCGGGGGCGAGGTCGCTCTCCAACGCGTCCGAGAGGAAGACCCCGTCGGGGCCGTGGTCGACCGGGGCGGCCATGATCCACGTCCACGCGAGGCTCAGAGGGACCTTCGCCGGCTCGATCAGGAAGATCATCGGCGAGCGAAGCGTGGCCACCGGCGCGTCGTCCGATCGAAGCTCGATCTCGAGCGGGTACAGGGCGCTTTCCCCTCGATTCGTCAGCAAGTCTAGAGGCTGCTGGAGTCCGAACGTCCGCGACTCGCCCGGTCCCAGGGCTCCTTCCCGGACGAACGGATAGGTGAAGAACGAGCTCGTGGCGTCCGCGCGGAGGGAGAGCTCGTAGGCGGACCTCGACCTCGCCGGGGTCCTGATGGTGAGTGCGATACTGAGCTGCTCCAAGCGCTCGGAGGAGTCGTTCGTCGCACGAACCACGATCTCCAGCGGGCGCTTCGGGCCGTTCCAGGCAGACTGCGATTCGAGGGCTAGCCTGACGACCCCCGTCTGGGCCGAAGCGGAGGGGGCTGGCCAGGCCGTGCCCGCGAGGAACGCGACCGTTCCCAGGGTCGCCAGGGCCTGCCACGGCCAGGACCGGCTCATTCGGTCCCCTCCGCCGCGAGCGCCTCCATCGCCCGGTGCAGGACGTCCTGCTCTCCACGGTAGGACGCTGCTCCTACCGCTTCGTCAGCCGGGAACCATCGCACCTCCTCCATCTCGGAGTCGTGCTGGGAGAAGTCTCCGCCAGAGGCCTCCATGAGGAAGAAGGAGACGGTCTTGTGGACGCGGTCGGCGTTCCAGACGTACCAGTAGGAGATGTCTCCGAGTGGCCTCCGGACCTCGGCCCTCAGGCCGGTTTCCTCCAAGACTTCTCGGACGGCGGTGTCCTCGGGACTTTCCTCGGCCTCAACGAGGCCCTTCGGAAGGCCCCAAGCGAGAGATCCTCGAGCGGTCCTTCGAGAGGCCAGGACGATCTCGGCACCACCGGGGCCCCGGCGCAGAACCACGCCTCCGGCCGAATGCTCGAACCTTGTGCCGCCTCTGCGCTGTGGCATCGAACAGGAGTATCTCGCAGCACGAGGCTGGGGATGCGAACGGAGTACCGGGCAAATCGGGCGTCCTCTTAGCGGGAACCGCCCTTGCGTCCGATCTTCTGGTAGTGCTCGACCCCGTACTTCCGCTTCGTCGTTTCGCCGCCCTTCTTCCCGCCGATGCGACCGATGCGGCCGAAGAACTCCTGGCCGTGTCGCCGCTTCGTCGTGAGGCCGCCCTTGCGCCCGGCTTCGCTTCGCGACATCTTGCCGCTCTTGCTGTCGTGGTTCGTGGTCTGCGCCACGTGGATCGCACCTCCTCGAAACGCGCCCACAGTGGGGTGCAACTTGCTAGTACCCATCTGCCTGTCAGGCAAACGGTGCGACCACGGCATACCGCACAGGGCGTCGTGAACGACAGGACGGGCGTCAGCCAAGGGTATCCTCGGGATCATGACCCCTCCAGACGCGCCCGGCCCGGCCGGGGCCACCCTCGAGGTGGAGGCCGTCGCAGTGGAGCTGGGCGAGCGATTCCAGGCCGCGGGGCACCAGCTCTATCTCGTGGGCGGACGGGTCCGCGATGCCTTCCTGGGCCGCCGGGATCCGCGGGAAGAGCTGGACTTCGCCACGGACGCCACACCCGAAGAGACCGTGCGGCTCCTGCGCGACTGGGCGGAGCGAAAGTACCTGCAGGGAGTTCGCTTCGGGACGGTCGGCGCCAAGAAGGACCGGCACACCCTCGAGATCACAACGTTCCGCAAGGAGGTGTACCCCGCGCGGGATCGACACCCGAGCGTCTCGTTCGGCACCGACATCGGCCAGGACCTCGCCCGACGGGACTTCACCGTGAACGCGATGGCCGTCCGGCTCCCAGAGAGGGAATTCGTGGATCCGTTCGGGGGCGTGCGGGATCTGGCCGCCAGGCGGCTGGAAACGCCGGTGGACCCGGAGGAGTCCTTTGGCGATGACCCCCTTCGCATGCTGCGGGCGTGCCGGTTCGCGGCCACCCTCGACCTGGTCCCGACGGCCCGCGTCGTCACGGCCATGCGAGCGATGGCTGACCGGCTCGAGATTGTCTCCGCCGAGCGGATACAGGGTGAGCTCACCCGCATGCTGCTCTCGGATCGCCCCTCGGCGGGACTGGAGCTGGCGGTGGAGACCGGGCTCGCCGAGCGCTTCGTTCCCGAGCTGACCGCCCTTCGACTCGAACAGGACCCGGTTCACCGCCACAAGGACGTCCTGCGCCACACCTATGCCGTCGTGGAGAAGTGCGAGCCCGATCTGGTGCTGCGCCTGGCCGCCCTGCTACACGACGTGGGGAAGCCGGCGACCCGCGCGTTCACACCAGAGGGGGTGCAGTTCCACCACCATGAGGTCGTCGGTGCCCGAATGGCGGACCAGCGTCTTCGGGCCCTTCGATATCCGACGGACGTGACCGTGCAGGTGGTCAAGCTCGTGGAGATGCACCTTCGGTTCCACACCTACCGAATGGGATGGAACGACGCCGCGGTGCGGCGCTACGTGCGGGACGCGGGCTCCCTATTGGATCGTCTGAACCAGCTCGTCCGCGCCGACTGCACCACCCGCAACCCGTTCAAGGCACGAGCCCTGGCGGGCCTCCAGGACGAGCTCGAGCTGCGCATCGCACGCCTCAGCGAGGAGGAGAACCTGGAGGCACTGCGTCCACCGCTCGACGGCAACGCGGTCATGAAGCGCCTTCGGGTCGGGCCTGGACCGGCGGTCGGGGAAGCGCTGCGCTTCCTCTTGGAGGAGCGGATGGAGAGGGGCCCCATTGCCGAGGAGGAGGCATACCGCCTGCTCGATGAATGGGCCGCCGCACGGGGGCTGCCTTCGGAGCCCCTCAGCTCGTAGCCCGGCCTACTTCTTCGTCTCCCAGAAGATCCGGTCGATCTCCGCCACGAGCTCGAGAACCTGCTGTCCCTGGGAGGGGTCGACGGAGCGCTTCGAGTCTCCGGCCGCCTTCGTGGCGCGCCAGAACAGGTCGTGGAGCTCCGGGTACTGCTCGAGGTGGGTCGGCTTGAAGTAGTCGGTCCAGAGCACCCACAGGTGGTGCTTCACCAGGTCGGCCCGCTCTTCCTTGATCTCGATGCAGCGCCCGCGAAAGACCTCGTCATCGGACGCCTGGTACTTCTCCTGGATCGCCTTGACCGATTCCGCCTCGATCCGGGCCTGTGCCGGGTCATAGACCCCGCACGGAAGGTCGCAGTGCGCATGCGCCACGCGGGACGGCCGCGCCAAGCCGGAGAGGACCTTCGATAGCATTCGAGCCTCCTTCTATCTACGGGTTTCGCGGATGCAGGCGCAACGCTACCACGGTCCCTCGAAAGCCCCGCGCGCACGTTGGGCGTGGCTCGCCGCGGCACTCCTCGCCTTCGTCGCCTTCCGGCCGTTCCGAGTGGTCGTGAGTGGCCCCAGCATGCGACCGTCCTTGCAGCCCGGCGACTTCCTCCTCGCCCTCGGGCGCGTGCGCATCTCCCGGGGGGCGGTCGTCGTGCTGCAGCGGCCCGATCGTCCGGGCTACGAGCTCGTGAAGCGGGTATGGGGGGTTCCGGGGGATCGGATCGGCGACCGGGTCCTCACCGCCGACGAGTACTGGGTGCTCGGCGACGATCCCGAGTGGAGTACCGACAGCCGGACCTTCGGTCCTGCTCGGCGGGCGGACATTCGTGGCGTCGTCGTCCTTCGCTACTGGCCGCTCGGAAGCGGTCCGCTGCCGGGGCTGCGCCGCTGATCCGCACGGTGAGCTGATTCGCACGATGATGCGATGAGTGAGGGTCACGGTACGGGTCTTGGGTTCGCTGGCGAAGTCGGGCGTGGTGTCGAACCCCAGCCTATCGATCCCGGCATCCCATCCGGCGATCGCCCGGATCTGCCAGGCACCGGTCGATCCCCGCTCCTCCGATGAGCTCGTCCCCACGGGCGCCGTCCCGGCCGTCCAGGTGGTCGTCTCCGGTACCTCCGTCGAGGATGTCTCGTCCCGGTCCGCCGATCAGGACGTCGTTGCTCTGAGCGCCGGCTACGATGTCGTTCCCCTCCCCGCCGTCCAGCACATCGTCGCCCAGAGAGCCACTCACGTAGTCGTCGCCGGGACCGCCGAAGAGGTGGGAACCTCCATCAGAGGTGCCGTAAAGGTTGTCTTTGCCCTCATCACCGAAGACGATGTCGGGCTCTTCTCCCGGAAAGAACTTGTCGTCGCCGCGCCCGGCGTGGAGGATGTCGGATCCCGATCCTTCCCCGATCGTGTCGTTGCCATCACCGGCCCAGATCCGGTCGTCATCTCCCCCGTCGCATATGTGGTCATCTCCGGCGAGAGCGTGGATGGTGTCGTTGCCGTCCAGCGCCGCTATCACGTCGGGCCCCGGAGTTCCGACGAGGACGTCGTTGCGATCCGTCCCGAGGATGGTCGGCTCGCGGCCGAA
>JACDEY010000249.1 GCA_013816105.1 Actinomycetota bacterium | reverse complement strand
GTCCGCGCCCGCGTCCTGGTCTGATCGGGCCATGTGCCATCCAGGAGAGCAACTGGAATAATGGCCCGGTCTCCTGCGGAGACGTTCCGCAGTCGAATCGAGGGATCATGCTGAAGATCGGACCGAAGCACCGGATGTGTCGGCGGGTGGGCGCCTCGATCTGCGGGCGCCCCAATTGCCCAACCAACAAGCGACCCTATCCTCCGGGGCAGCACGGCCGGGGCCGCCGCAGGCTTTCGGAGTACCACATCCGACTGCTCGAAAAGCAGAAGCTCCGCGCGATGTACGGCGTCGGCGAGCGTCAGTTCCGCCGCTACTTCCACGAGGCCACTCGAAGGAAGGGCGTGACCGGCGAGCAACTGCTCGAGCTGCTCGAGACCCGCCTGGACGCGGTGATCCTTCGCCTCGGGTTCGCCCAGACCATCCATCAGGCACGACAGCTCGTCTCGCACGGGCACGTGCGGGTCAACGGCCGGCGCCTCGACGTGCCCAGCGCGAACGTGCGTCCCGGCCAGGTCGTCGAGGCGAGCCCGGCCGCGCGGAACTTCATCTACGTGCGCGAGGCGCTGGAGGTGACCCCCGAGCCGCCGCCCTATCTGGAGCGCGACAAGGCCGCCGTCACCGGAACACTCATCCGGCTCCCGGAGCGCGACGAGATCCCGCTGCCCGTCGAGATCGACGAGCGGCTCATCGTCGAGCTCATGTCCTGACGCCTCGGACCGAGGCTCTCAGCTCCTCGCCGGCATCCGCACCTCGACCACGCCCTCGCGCATCCTGACCTGGTAGGCGGGCTGTGGCGCGGTCGCCGGGCCGCGAAGGACCTCCCCGTCGGACAGCCGGAACATGCTCCCGTGGCACCCGCACGTGACGGACCCGTTCTCCGGGTCCATGCTCCCCTCGCTGAGCGGGCAGCCGCGGTGGCTGCACGTGTTCGAAAGGGCGAAGACGCGCTGTCCCCGGCGGACGAGCAGGACGTCGGCTTTTCCGGCAAGCGCGGACGTGAGCTCGTTCTCCGGGATCGAGGCGAGGGCTCCGACCGGGATCCAATCGTGCGGCCGCTCCTCGAGCGCGGTCATGTCCACGCCGACCGCTCGGGAGTAGACGAGGTGCCCTCCCAGGTAGGCGGTGAACGTCGCGACCCCCATCCCGAGTGTCGAGAGCAGGAACCCTCGAGCGCGCGCGCCTCGCCGCCGGGCGCGGAGCGACAGCAGGTGAAGGGAGAGCGCGACGGCGTTCCCGGCGCCGTGCACGAGCCCGACGCGACGCGTCTCGCCGTCCGTGTCGTTCCAGTCGTTCAGGCCGGTGATTGCCGTCGGGACGGCGGCGAGAATGCCGAGCCCCACTAGCGAGTCGGCCGCGCCCCGGGCCTTCCGGCCTCCCAGGACGTCGAGGAACATCGCGCCCGACCACGCGCCTATCACCACGTCGGTGAGAACCGGGTGGATCGGATGTCCCAGCCAGGAGCCGCTCAGGAGGTCCTTCAGCGATCCCGGCCGGATCACCGAGTCGACGGCCGCCCCCAGCGCCCGCCCCGGCCCGTCGAGGCCCTCCATCGGTTCGATGCGTTCGACCAGTGCCCTCGGGTGCAGGTTCATTCGGTCCTCGCTCTCGTGTTGGTGGACGCCGGTGGGGGCCTTCTACCCACATCATGGCCCCGTTCCACCGCACGTGCCCGCCGTGGTGCTCCGGACCTCGGGCGGCTAACCTCGCCCGAGATGAGCGAGCTGGCGGTTCCTTCGGAAGGGATCCTCCCCACCCAGTGGCTTCGCAAGGCCGTCTCCCAAGGGCTGATCTCCTCGGATCGAACGGTCCCCGATTCGAGCTTCCAGCCGGCCAGCCTCGACCTCCGCCTCGGCGAGAGGGCGTACCGGCTGCGATGCAGCTTCCTCCCCGGGCCCAAGACCGTGGCCGAACGGCTGAAGGAGTACGAGATGGGCCACGTCGACCTTCGCGACGGCGCCATCCTCGAACGGAACCGGCCGTATCTCATCCCATTGCTGGAGCGGCTCGACCTTCCGGAGTCGCTGCGCGCCAAGGCGAACCCGCGCAGCTCCACGGGCCGGGTCGACGTGTTCACGCGCGTGATCAGCGACCGGGGCTTCACCTTCGACGATGTGGCACCCGGTTATCGGGGGCCGCTCTACCTCGAGGTCGTGTCCCGGTCCTTCACGATCAGGGTGGAGACGGGGATCTCGCTCAACCAGCTCCGGCTCATCCATGGCACAGCCAGGTTCACCGATAGCGAGATCGCGGAGCTGCACGGCCAGACCCCGCTTCTGTTCAAGGGGGGAAAGCCGATCCCGGAGAAGGAGCTGGTCGTCTCCGGGGGGCTCTTCCTCAGCCTGGACATGCGCGGGGACCCGGAGGGAACGGTGGGCTACCAGGCGAGGAAGAACAGCCGCCTGCTCGACCTGAGCGTCGAGTACGCACACGACCCCGCGGACTTCTGGGAGCCGGTCAACAAGGAGGAGGGAGACCGGGCCGTACTCGAGCCCGAAGAGTTCTACCTACTGCTCTCACAGGAGTCCGTCCGCATCCCTCCCAATTACGCGGCCGAGATGACCGCGTACGACCCCACCAGCGGCGAGCTCCGGACGCACTACGCCGGGTTCTTCGATCCGGGGTTCGGCCACTCGGAGCACGAGCCGCAGGTGGGCTCG
>JACDEY010000048.1 GCA_013816105.1 Actinomycetota bacterium | reverse complement strand
GGCCGGGATGGATCGGGCGACGGCCGGGGTCATGCTCATCGGGGGAACGAGCGTGGGAGGCCTGAGCCGCCGGGAGCTCCGCAGAGTACGCCGCCGGCTCGTCGGCTACGTGTTCCAGCGGCCGTCCTCGAACCTGATCTCATACCGGACCGTCGGCGAGCATCTCGCCCTGGCCGCTCGTCTCCGCGGCGTCTCCGAGCGGTCCGAGATCGATCGGTTGCTCCGGCTCCTGGGGATCGAGGGGCGACGGGAACATCTCCCGTCCCAGCTCTCCGGTGGCGAGCAGCAGAGGGTGGCCTTCGCCCAGGCGGTGGTGGGGGGGCCACGGCTCGTTGTGGCGGACGAGCCGACGGCCGAGCTCGACAGCGCGACCGGAGCCGCGCTCCTGGAGACCGTGGCCACGCTCGCCCGGTCCGGCACCAGCTTCGTGCTGTCGACGCACGATCCCGACGTGGTGAAGGTCGCGGACCGGACCCTGCACCTGCGACACGGAGCGCTGGAGGCGGAGAGCAGGGAGACGCGAACGCTTTCGGTGATCGACGACTCGGGCCGGATCCAACTCCCGCCTCGAGCGCTGTTCATGTTCCAGGACCGGCGGGCGGTCATATCGGTCGAGGACGGAGAGGTGCGGATCACGCCGCCATGAGGGAGAGCCCGGTGGTTCTCGAGGCGTCGAACCTCTCGAAGATGTATCGACGGGGTCCCGAGGAGATCCATGCGCTCCAGGGAGTCGACCTCTTCCTGAGCGCGGGAGAGGTGGTCGCCCTCGTCGGGCCCTCCGGGTGCGGCAAGACGACCCTGCTGAACATCCTGGCGGGGTGGGAGCATCCGGACACGGGCGAGATCTCCTGGAAGGGCGCTCCGCTTTCCGCTCCGGAGGACCTCCGGTGGGGCGAGCTCGCGATCGTTCCGCAGAGCCTCGGGCTGATCGAGGAGCTCAGCGTGCGGGAGAACGTCGAGCTTCCCGTGCGCCTTCGTAAGCCCCGTTCCGGGGCGGCCGGCACCGATGGGATCGACGTCGACCGGGTTCTCGGCGACTTCGGGCTGTCTTCCCTCGGGGAACGCCTTCCCTCCGAGACGTCGCTCGGGGAACAGCAGCGCACGGCGCTCGCGCGGGCGCTCGTCCTCTCTCCGCGACTCCTCATGGCCGACGAGCCGACCGGCCATCAGGACGTCGTGTGGACGCGGGGGGTCCTTCGAGCCCTGAGGGGTGCGGCTTCCGAGGGGACCTGCTGCCTGGTCGCGACGCACCACCGGCCCATCGTGCGCTTCGCGGATCGCGTGCTCGCCATCCGCGGCGGGCGCGTGGAGGCCGTCGACGCGGCGGATGAGGTCGCCGCCGGCGAGGAGCTCTGATTCCTGAGGAGTCGGGACGGCGGGATTTGAACCCGCGACCTCAGCGTCCCGAACGCTGCGCGCTACCAAGCTGCGCTACGTCCCGATTCCGGCCGAAGAGGCCGGACCGACAGTTTACGCGGCCCGGCGTCCCTCGTGCACCGGCGCCGGCACCAGCCTGAGGACGGTCGCCTCGGGACGGCACAGGAACCGGAACTTCGCGTACTTGCTCGTTCCGAGGCCGGGCGAGATGTGCATCAGCGCGGGGCCCAGGCGCACGAGTCCCATGCAGAGGCGCCTCGGCATGACGCTGTTCGTGACGAGCGCCCCGACTAACGGCAGGCGGACCTGCCCCCCGTGCGTGTGTCCGCTGAGGACGAGGTCGTAGCCCAGCGCGGCAAGCTCCGGAGCCGGATCCGGAGAGTGGACGATGGCGAGCCCGACGGCGTCCTCCCGCCGACGGGGAGCGACCCGCAGGTCGGCCCGCTCGATGTGCGGATCGTGCAAGCCCACGATCTCGAACGGGACCCCGTCCGCGGTGAGCTCCGTCCGCCGGTTCCGCAGGTGCGTCCATCCGTCGGCCTCCATCTGGGCCACCAGGTCGGGGGACCTGCCGGGGATGCCCTTCCTGCGTGTGCGCCACGGGAGGAAGTACGCCGCGTAGTTGAGCGGCTGCGGGGCGAACAGGTCGTTCGAGCCCAGGACGAAGTACGACGCGATGGCGCCGCGCGTCGCGCGAAGCGCGGCCACGGCCGCTTCCACGGCGGCCGGCTCGCCGAGGATGTCCCCGGTCACGACCGTGACGTCCGCCGGCGGCAACGACGACAGGAAAGCGGCCTTCCGGTCGTCCCGCCGCACGAAGTGCAGGTCGGACAGGTGCAGGATCGTGAGCGGCGCCCGCGCGTCCGCGGGGAGGATCGGCAGGTCGTAGGTCGCCGTCCGGTACCACTGCCGCTCGACGAAGACGCCGTAGAGGACGCAGGCGGCCCCGACGGCCGCCAGGATCGGGAGCGTCGGAACGAGCACGTCGGCTAGTGTTGCCAGCATGGGCGCGGACATCGGGCGGCGATTCTAGTGAGCGATCCGGACGCCGATCCAAAGGCCCGGCTCGCGAGGGAGCAGACGGCGGCGCTTAAGGCGGGGGAGAAGACCCGGCTAGGGGCACTTCGTCTGCTCTCGGCCGCGGTGAAGAACCGGGAGGTCGAGCTCCGCCATCCGCTGAACGAGGAGGAGTTCGTGGAGGTGGCCGGCCGCGAGGCGAAGCGCCGGCGGGAGGCGATCGAGGCCTACGAGGGGGCCGGGCGTGAGGACCGCGCCGCGCTCGAACGCGAGGAGCTGGAGGTTCTCTCCACTTATCTTCCGGCGGCGCTCGGCGATGACGAGGTCGCCGCCCTCGTCGAGGAGGCAATATCCGCGACGGGTGCCTCCGGGTCCGGCGACATGGGGAAGGTGATGGGCCACGTCATGGCTCGCGCGAAGGGCCGCGCCGACGGCAAGGCGGTCCAGGCCCTGGTGCGCAGTCGCCTCGCCGGCTGACCGCCGGGCTAGGGAACGCGTAGACGACGGACCATCTGACGAGCAGAAACGATGGGAAGTCCCCTCACCCTGACCCTGTCGAAGTGCCGATCCCGAGTCACGAGGGCGTCCGACTCCGCCGCCAGCGCCAGCGCAACGAGATAGTCATCCTGCGGATCGTCCGGCACCAGGCGTGGCGGGTCGACCGGGTCGCCGAACAGCAGGCCCTCCTCGGACAGCCGGCTCGCGAAGCTACCAGCTTCCTCGGGAGTGATGTCGTACTTCTTCGCTATCCGAGGATGCAAGAGAGCCTTCCTGACTTCGTGGATGAGCTGCGGGCAGACGATCAGCTCGAACTCACCACTCTGCCAGAGATCGAGGAGCTCGGAGGTGGCACCCGTCGAAGTAAGGGTTCCCGCGATCAGGCAATCGGCATCGATGACGATGCGGATGGGTTAGGGTTTCCTCTCGCGTCGATTCTGAGCTCGGACCTCGTGGACGACCTTGGAGGCCAGATCGAGGGCCTCCCTCTCCGAGAGCCGCGCCTTCGCCCTGATCCTTTCGATCACGCCAAGGCCTTCTCTCAACGCGCCCTCGAGGACTTCGGACTGGCTCCTGTCCGATCGGGCGGCGCGGATCCGAACCTGCCGCATCAGGTGCTCATCGATCATCAGCGTGGTCTTGATCCTTGCCATACCACCATACTGCCATACTTCCCTACCTATGGCGATCCAGCGAGCCGGCCCGAGCCGGCCCGGCGAGTGTTCCTTCTCGGTCAGCCGGCGAGGGCGGACATCGCGGCGGGCACCGTCTCGTCTGGCTTGATCCCGTACCACGCGCCGGCGATGCGCCCCGCTCCGTCCACGAGGAACGACGAGCGGTGGACCCCCAGGTACGTGCGACCGACAAAGCGCTTCTCGCGCCAGACGCCGTACGCTTCTGCTACCGAATGGTCGGGGTCGGATAGGAGGCGGAACCCGAGGCGGTGGCGCCGGTCGAACCGCGCCTGCTTCTTCGGATCGTCGGGGCTGATCCCGAGGGCCTGGACCCCCAGCTCATCCAGCTCGGAGCGTGCGTCCCGCACGCTGCAGGCCTGCTTCGTTCAGCCAGGCGTGTCGGCGGCCGGATAGAAGTACAGGAGCAGCTTCCTGCCGTCGAAGTCGGCGAGCCTCACCTCTTGACCCTCCTGGTCGAGCAGCGTGAACGGCGGGGCCGGATCTCCGATCTTCAGCTCTTGCACGCCATCAACGATATCGGTCGAGCCCCCACTCGCCCGCCCGCTCAGCCGCCGCCGCTCGGCGATGGCGACGGCGAAGGTGAAGGGGACGGGGAGGGGGAAGGAGAGGGGGAGGGCGATGGCGACGGCGGGGGCTCGAAGTTGCCCACCACGATCGTGATCGTGCTCCCGAGCGGCACCGTCACGCCGGCCCCCGGAGCCTGGCGAATCACGACCCCGTCCTGGGAGCCGTCCTCGACCGCCTCGGTGTGGACGGCGGCGGAGAGACCGGCGCCCTCGAGCGTCGCCACCGCCTGCGCCTCGGTCAGCCCCGCGACGTCGGGGACCGCCACCGTCGGGATCACCCCATTGCTGACCGAGATCGTGACGGCGCTTCCCAGGGCGACCGTCTCGCCCGGCCCCGGGGACTGCGCCACCACCGTCCCCTTGGGCTCGGCAGAATCGACCTCCTCCGAGATCGTCGTGAAGTTCTCCTCCGCCAGGACCTCCTCCGCCTGCTCCTCCGCGAGTCCGCGAACGTCCGGAACGGTCCCGGCCCGCTCGGGGGGAGGCGCCGGGAAGTACTCGACGGGAAGCGCCGCGACGGCCGCCGCCATGAAGTCGTGCCAGATCTGCGCCGGATAGGTCCCGCCCAGCACCTCGATCCCGTGGACGTCGTCCATGGGGTACTGCTGCCCCGCCGGGTACCCGACCCACACGCCCGTGGCGAGCTGAGGAACGTAGCCGATGAACCAGGCGTCGCGGAACTCCTGGCCGGTGCCGGTCTTGCCGGCTGCCGGCCGGCCGATGTTCGCTCGGAACCCCGTCCCCCCCGCTACCACCCGGCTGAGCATCGCGGTGACCTGCGCCGCGATCTCGGGGTCGATGGCCGGCGCGCAGCTCGGCCTCTGGTTGAGGATGGCCTTGCCGAAGCGCGTCTCCACACGCGCGACCGCGAACGGCGTGCAGTGGACGCCGTCGTTCCCCAGCGTGGCGTAGGCCGAGGTCATGTCGAGAGGGCTCACCGGGATGGTGCCGAGCGTCAGCGAGCAGATGGCGGGGAGGTCGGCCGTGACGCCCATCCGCGCGGCCGCCTCCGCGATGTGGTCGGGGCCGACGTCGCGGGCCAGCTGGGCGAATACCACGTTCACCGAGCTCTGCGTCGCGTCCCACAGGTTCATGTAGCCGTCGTTGCCCGGCTCGGCGTTGCTGACGCTCCAGTCGTCGCACTCCGGGATGAAGATCGGCTCCGTCGAGTCGTAGACCTTTCCCGGCGGCACGCCCTCCTCCAGGGCGGCCACCAGGGTGAAGGCCTTGAACGCGCTCCCCGTCGGCCTGGCACCGTCGCTCGCGAGGTCGAACTGAATCTTCGCGAAGTCGCTCCCCCCGACGATGGAGCGGATCGCGCCCGTCTCGGGGACGATCGAGACCATCGCCGAGGAGGGATCGGCCGGCGGTCGCTGCCCCGGGTTCGGCAGGTAGCTCTCGATGGCCGACCGGGCCTCCTCCTGCAGGGCCGGGTCGAGCGTGGTGTGGATCTTCAGCCCTCCGCGGAAGACCGCGTCGTATCGGGCCTCCGGGGTCCTGCCCAGGCGACGGTCGCGCAGCAGCTGCGACTTGATGTAGTCGACGAAGTAGGGCTCGCTTGCGCCCTCCAGGATGGCGCGCCTCGCGGAGGAGAGCTCCATCGGCGCGGCCGTTGCGGTCGCGTACTCCTCCTCGATGATCCACCCGAGGTCGCGCATCCGAACGAGCACCTCGCCACGTCGCCCGAGCGCCGCCTCGGGGCGGTCGATGGGATCGAACGCCTCCGGAGCGGCGATCATGCCGGCGAGGAGCGCGGCCTGCGGGAGCGAGAGGTTCTTCGTCGGCCGGGCGAAGTAGTACTCGGCCGCCGTGCCGATCCCGTAGACGCCGTGGCCGAGATACACCTCGTTCAGGTACAGCTCGAGGATCTCGTCCTTCGTGTAGGTCTTCTCGAGCAGGATCGCGGCCTGCGCCTCCTGCAGCTTCCTCGCGACCGTCTGGTCGGTACCCACCTGGACGTTCTTCACGAGCTGCTGGCTGATGGTGGATCCCCCCTGAACCACCTCGCCGGCGTTCAGGTTGGCCACCAGCGCGCGAAGGATGGAGAAGACGTCGACCGGTCCGTGCTCGTAGAAGGAGTCGTCCTCGATGGCCAGCACCGCGTCTCTGGTCACCTCGTTGACCGCGTCGAGTGAGATGATCTTGCGGTTCTCGTCGCGGAACAGCGTGGCGAGCACCGAGCCGTCGGCCGCGTAAACGGTCGAACGTTCCGGGAACGGTGGCAGCTCGAGCGTGGCGCCATCCTGGGCGAGGAACTGCCCATCGAAGTCCTTCACGGCGCGTCCCACCCCGCTCACGATCGGAAGGAGCGCGAGCGTCATGGCCACGGCGGCGGCGAGGATGACGGCCGCGAAGAGCAGCGCGCGGTGCGTCGCCTCGGGGGAGGGACGCCGCAGGCGCGGCCAGGAGACGCGCTGGAGTTCGCGAGAGATCATTCGTCGTTTCAGGTCAAGGGAAGCCGAAAGCTTACTGCGGGCGACCCGGACGACGCTCTTCCAGACGAAGCGGGGCCAGTCGGCCGCTCCGGAGCGTGCTCCTTTCGGATGGCTCGAAAATGGCACCTTCGGGCTATGTGTCTCGTCGGCCGCTCGGCCTAGGATGCGCGCGATGTCCTGGGATGAAGACGCCCGCTGCCGGGACCTCGACCCGGAGCTGTTCTTCGCGAACCGGCCGACGTTCGAGCGCCGGGCGAAGGCGGTCTGCGCACGCTGCGGCGTCCGCGACCGCTGCCTCGCGTTCGCCCTCGAGTCCCGCGCGGAGTACGGCGTCTGGGGCGGGTTGACCGGCCGGGAGCGGATGGCGCTGATCAGCGGAAGGTAGCCGGCCCGTAGAATCGCTCGCCGTGCCGCGTTCCCTCGCCGCTCCGTTCTGCGCGCTGATCGTGATGCTGGCCGCGCAGCCCCTGGCGGCCACGGCGCAGACGGCGAGCGATGTACCGCGCGTAGAGGTGCTCAGGGTGCAAGGGGTAATCGATCCTTCGATCGCCGGATACGTC